>JAJDHD010000020.1 GCA_030266015.1 Christensenellaceae bacterium OttesenSCG-928-K19
ACGCGAGACGGAAAAGCCTGCATTAACGACCCCGCGCGCGGAGAGGTACGGGTTAGCCGCGAAGAGCTAAACCGTTCGTTCACCGGCATTGTGTTGGAATTCACCCCTACCGAGCACTTTCAACCGGGGGGGGAAGCGCCCCAGCCTCGCAAATTACGCGAAGACACGCTTAAAAGGAAATGGCAGCATCATTGCCCTTATTATGCTGCTCAACCTGGCCATTTCCTTTGTAGGCATCTTCATTCCCATCTTTTCAAGGATATTTATGGATTATATCCTGCCCGGAAAAAATCCGGAATGGTTTATCCCATTGCTTATTATCATGGCCGCCGCCCTGCTTTTCCAGTTGCTGCTAAACGCTTTGCAAAGCTCATTCTGGACAAAAATACGATGTAAAATGGATGTTTCATCCGGCGCTTCCTTCATTTGGCATGTGCTGCGCTTGCCCGTCCGTTTTTTCTCTCAACGGCATATCGGTGACATCGTATACAGGCAGTCAGATAATCAAATGATTTCCGAAACATTGGTTGGCAAGCTCTCCCCCATCATTGTCCATGCTATTTTTATGGTGGTGTACCTGGTATTTATGCTTAGCTACAGTGTGCTGCTCACTATTGTCAGTGTGGGGGCATACCTGCTCAACCTGCTGCTTATACGTTATATTTCGGAAAAGAACGCCAACAACGCACGCGCCGGTGAGCGGGATGGCGGAATGCTGAACGCCGTCACCTCCTCTGGCTTTGAGATGATTGAATCCATCAAGGCGTCTGGCACAGAGAATTCATTTTTCAAACGCTGGGCCGGCACATACGCGAAAGCGTCAAACAGCCGGATTAATTATGAACAATCAGCAAGATATTATTCTCAGTTGCCGCAAATGATTATGCAGATCATCAACATCGCCCTATTGGCAATGGGTGTGTTCCTGATTATGGACGGTCAATTTACCATCGGTATGCTGCTCGCATTCCAGGGCTACATGGCTTCTTTTGCCGCGCCACTTAACGAAATTGCGGACGTCGGATCCACATTGGTCGAAATGCGCTTTAAAATGGAGCGTGTAAACGATGTGATGAGCTATCCCACCGATGTATCGGGCGAAGACAACCCTGCTGATACTCCACTAAAGGGTGAGGTAGCGGTTCGTGATTTGTCATTTGGCTATAATGTGTTAGACAAAGCCCTTATCACAGATTTTTCCATACATGTGCCTGCGGGAGGCAGCCTGGCGCTGACAGGCTCTTCCGGCAGCGGAAAGTCTACGCTGGCAAAGCTCCTATCAGGGCTGTATGACCCGTGGAGCGGCGAGGTTTTGTTTGACGGGAAACCAAAAGACACCTTGCCGCACGGCAAGATAACCCGCTCCATTGCAGTTGTGGATCAGGATATCGTTGTGTTTGAGGATACCATCACAAACAACATTACCATGTGGGATGAACCGGACAACGCGCGTGTTGTCGAGGTATGCAAGGCTGTGGGCATCCACCATGATATTCTTGCGAGAGAGGGCGGCTACAGCCATGTAATCTCTGAGAATGGCGGCAACTTTTCCGGTGGGCAGTTGCAAAAAATAGAAATTGCGCGCGCGCTTTATAGCGACCCATCTGTGCTGATTATGGACGAAGCAACCAGCGCGCTCGACGCCGAGAGCGAATACACTATCATGGAAAACATCAAACGCAAGGGCATCACGCTTATACTGATCGCACATAGGCTTTCCACCATTCGCAGCTGCGACGAGATTATATTGCTGGAGCAGGGTGTGATAAAGGAACGGGGTACGCACGAGCAGCTTATGCAGCAGGACGGCGGCTATGCCCGGCTGGTAAGGAGTTATTAACGCTTTCATGAAAAAACAGGTGACTGATTGTGAATAACAGCAACGGCAAACATCATAATGACACAGTAATGCAGGATTCATTGCAGCGGCTGGCCTTCCTTGCATCCGGCAAAGCCCCTCATTCTTTTGCGTCGTCAAAAAATCCGCTTACCCGCATACTGGAATCACTGGGCGCCACGGATATTTCCGTACCTGATGATATTACAGATGACCGGGAACGCATCGAATACGCGCTGCGGCCGCATAACATTATGTACCGCGAAGTCGAGCTCGACGGCGCTTGGTGGAAGCAATCCACAGGCTCTTACCTCGCCTGGCTGGAGGATGGCACGGAGGTTGCGCTCATTCCCAACGCTATGGGAAAATACCGTTGTTATGACGAGAATGGCACGCATCCGGTTCGCGTAGACACATCCACGCCCCTCAAACGCAACGCGCTTTATTTTTATAAGTCCTTCCCTTCAAGAAAGCTCGGCGCCAAGGAAGTCTTTTCCTTCATCTGGAGCACCATCACCAAAGGCGATATCCTGCTGATTATTCTGGCAACCTTGTTTGTCAGCCTGCTTGGGCTGCTGACGCCCGCTGTAAACAAGTTGTTGTTTAATACGATTATTCCCAGCAACTTAGCGCAAAGCATCCTGCCTGCCTGTGCCCTGCTGGTGGGCGCGGCAATAGGCACACTGTTGTTCGGTGTTTTCCGCTCCCTTGTATTAACACGTATGCGGGATAAGATTTCCGTTACTGTAGAAAATGCCACCATGGCCCGGATTTTTTCGTTGCCCGCGTCTTTTTTCAAAAAATATTCCTCCGGCGACCTGCTTGTCCGACAAGACAGCGTTAATTCATTGGTGCAAAAGCTTTCTGAAATTTTATTCACCACATTGCTTTCCGCGCTTTTTTCCCTGGTTTATGTTTTCCAGATGAACGTTTACGCTCCTTCGTTGGTTGTGCCGGGCATCCTTATTTCACTTGCCATGCTGGCTCTTATTATCGCAACCGCAATGATACAGACAAGGCTGAGCCGGCGTTCCATCAAGCTATCCGCAAAGCTACGCAGCATTGTGCTGGGCCTGTTTGGCGGCGTGCAAAAAATCAAGCTGGCAGGAGCAGAAAAACGGGCATTTTCCAAATGGGCGGATGTATATGCGCAGGATGCGGAAATCCGCCACCGCCCCCCCGCTGTAATTAAGTATAACAGCGCAATTTCCACCGCTTTAACATTGCTGGGAACCATTGTCCTGTTCTGGTTTGCAGATACATCCGACGTCAGCACATCCGATTACATTGCTTTTTCAGCCGCATATGGGTCTGTATCGGCCGCGCTACTATCACTTGGCGGAATTGTGTCTCAGCTGGCCTCAATAAAGCCCCAGATAGAAATGGCAAAGCCCCTGTTCGATGAAACACCGGAAACAGACAGTCAAAAAAAGCAGGTCACATCGCTTACTGGGCGGATGGAGATGTCCAACATTTTTTTCCGCTATGACGAAGAAGCACCCAGTTATTTGCTGGATGATTTCAGCTTGCAGGTGCACCCCGGCGAATATATTGCCATCGTAGGCAAGAGCGGCTGCGGAAAGTCAACGTTGATGCGCCTTTTAACTGGCCTGGAAACCCCTGAAACAGGCGCGATTTACTATGACGGAGAAAACCTAGAAGACCTGAATGTACGCAGTGTCAGGCGCCGGTTTGGCATTGTTTTGCAAAAAGACAAGCTGTTTTCCGGCACGATTTTTGATAACATATCCATTACCCGCCCTGGCATGACGGAGAAAGAAGCCTGGAACGCCGCAACGCTGGCCGGGATTGCAGCTGATATTGAGGAGATGCCCATGGGTATGTATACGGTGATTAGCGAGGGCTCTGGCAGCATTTCCGGCGGGCAACGCCAACGATTGCTGATTGCACGCGCCATTGCCGGACAACCGGATATCCTACTGTTCGACGAAGCAACCAGCGCGCTCGATAATATTACACAGGAAAAAGTCGCCAAAAACATTGCGGCGTTGGGCTGCACGCGAATTGTCATCGCGCACCGGCTCTCCACCGTGCGCGAATGCGACCGCATACTGTTGCTGGATAACGGCAAAATATTGGAAGAAGGCAGCTATGACGAACTGATGGAACGAAAAGGCAGATTTTACGAATTTGTATTGAGGCAGGTATAACCATAAATGAAAATAATTAAAAGAATCGCGCTTACACTCGCCACAGCCTTTGCACTTTTAGTAGCATTGACGGGCTGTTCCGGCAGCACCGGAAAAGACTCCATACGCATTGCGCTGGTGGGAATGCAGGAGTCGTCTGTCCTTGTGGAAAAATATGAAACCGGTATGCTGATGGCCGCCGAAGAGTATAATGGAGCCTTTGGGCCAATCGAAATCGTAGTGGACAACACCGCCGAATCTGACGAGCAGGCACGCGCCGTGCTGGGCAGGATGACCGACGATTCCTCCATCACAGCCGTCGTATGCTTGTATAGCTATGACTTGACCGCCGAAAGCATCTGGGATATGGAAAACGCGCAAAAAGCATTTTTCGCGCCACAGGGATATTATACAGAGCTTGCCGTGAATAGTGGAGAAACCTTCTTCCCCTTTTCTTTGAGCGCACCACATCTTGGGTATTCCATGGGGCGGTATGCCGTTGAGCATGGGCTGAAAAAAGTTGGTTGCTTCCACAGCGGCACGCAGCCCGAGATTGATCAGGCAACTTTTTTTGACAGCGCCGCCATCTATGACGGGACGCGGATTGTCAGCTCTCTTTCCGAGCCCTGCACAACACGGGATATTTCCGCTACCTACGCCACTTGGCAGGCTCTTGATGTGGATGCTGTTTTTGTCCCCTATTACAATTACTATTATTCCGGCGCAGATATTGTGCGGGATATTCAAAAAGAACTTCCCGGTTTGCCAATCCTGGGAAGCTTCTCTATTGATTCTGACTGGACAAGAGAAATTGCGTTGGAGCTGGACGGCGTGGTGATCCCCGCAAAATACCCCATACAAAAAACGTCGGAATCGGAGCAATGGAAGAGCCTGTTCGAGCAAAAATACAATGATACGCCTGAAAATGAACATGTGCAGGGCTATGACATCGTAAACATCATTGCGCAGTGCCACACAGGTGACGCAACAGAGCTTTCCTCCAGCATCCGCAGCAAGGCAACTACCCTAACGGGCGTTGCCGGCAATACCATTCGATTTCTGTTGTCAGATAACGCTATTTATCCGCCGGAATATGGCGAGGAACTTGAAAATGACCAAATGCAACCTGCCTACGAGTATCTGACCATCCGTGAAGGTAAATTACTCCCCCTGCCAGGGGAGGATTGATGCAATATCCTGCTCTTCATTCTGCGCCCGGCAAAATAAAAAGCCGGGCAAATTCACCGCAGTACTTTGGTACTACGAATCACTTTGTTGCTTTTCTTTTTCCCGATGTTTCTTTTCGCCAGCTACGCCTGCGGCCTGTACAAAACCCAGGCTGTCATCGCTCAGGCTTACCCTTCCCGCGGATTTTACAGAAAACGCCATATGCGCGTTTTTAAAAAGCCTCTCTTTCAAATCGCTTTCTGCCGAAAAATCAAAATCACTTTTTGAGAACTTGCTTTCGCCGTCCATCGTCCTTCCTCCTATGCTACCAGCAAACTCTGCGCTGTTGGATTGTATACAAAGCTTCCCGACAGGCCGAAAGCCCTGCGCCATACGCAAGGCCAGTTCGCCACAGTTCCATATAATAGAGTACCCTTTCCACGTCCGCCAGTCAATACTGACCAGCTTCCTGTCGATAGATACATAAAGTTTTTCATAGCGGCCCTGCCTCTTGTTTTCCTCATTCTTCCCTGTCCATATGCGGTTTTCACAATCCTTTCCTTCGCAAAGAATTCCTTCCTGTTTATGTTTCTCAATAAGTTATACGTACCCTTCACAAAAGTATCTCACCCTATCCTGTTTTTTTTGCACATCATTCTATAGATTGCCATTCATGTGCATACCCCACTGCTAAAATCCAATCTCATGCGATAACACCTTTCGCTATTTTTTCACCCGTATCGCCAGCGATGCAACTGTCAGTGTTTTGTCCGCTCAAAAAGACAAGCACCAAGGTATAATCAGGTCAAAGGAAAGGGAAAGGAAGGAATATGATGATGCAGTTTAAAAAAACACGGATGCTCTTGATCTTTAGCTTGTTTATTCTCACTTTAGCTCTCACTTCCTGCTTTGGAACCGGGACTCCGGCACAAAACACGGAAGCGACAACTGCTGAAGCAACCGCAAACGAAGAAGCTTCAACCTATACCGTTACGTTTGACCTTAACGGTGGTACGCTGGTCAGCGGCGAGCTTGAACAGCAGGTGGAAGAAGGAGGCTCAGCAACAGCGCCCCAGGCGGAAAATGACGGGGCAGAGCTTACATGGGACGGCGATTTTACATACGTCTCCTCAAATATCACAGTAACCGCCCAATGGGAGAAAAAAGAACTGACGTCAACCGAGGTCGCGGACATTGTGCAAAAGGGTACGGTATCCATCAACTGTGAATACTATAACGGATCGACCGGCGGTGGATCAGGCTTTTTCATTGATAACGAGGGCACAATCGTCACATCCTACCATGTGATCGAATACGCGGCGGACATTAATGTGGAAGTGCCCGATGGCGGAAAATATGATGTGGAGTCGGTGATTGCGTTCAGTGAACTCAACGACCTTGCGAAATTAAAAATCAACATGCAGGATTCGCCGGGATTAACGATTTCCACAGATGAAGTGAAAGTGGGAGAAGCGGTGTATGCCAACGGCTCTGCGCTGGGAACATTGAGCGGAACATTTACAAGCGGCACCGTGTCCAGCGCATCCCGGGATGTAAATGGGATCGATTGTATCCAGATGGACGCGGCGATTTCCTCCGGCAACAGCGGCGGCCCACTGGTAAATTCTTACGCGGAAGTTATCGGTGTAAACGCAATGTCTTATGTGGAGGGCGAAAACCTGAACCTTGCCGTTAAGATTAACAACCTTGAGGACTTGGCGGACAACGAGGTAAACTATTCCGTCAAATCTTATGAAGAATGGATTATGAAGGAATCCGACCGCTCTTATTCCTTGTATGATCCTTCTTTGGAGGGCACCTATTATTCCACCATCAACACATACACCTCTGTGACTGGCCAAAGCTGTGTTGCTTCTGTGGATTTTGATGGTGAAACTTATGACGGTTATGTGGATGGATGTGAATATTACGCATATGAATATGTTGCGGCAGAGGCAGACCAATATGTTGAATACCTGAACAGCAAAGGATTTTCCTTTGACGAGCGCGAGGAGTTTGACGAAGGGGTTTCCTACTATTACTATAATGACTGGAACGGGGCGTTTGTAGATATGTTCCAGGATCATGATGGGTATCTTTCGATTTGGGTCTACTATCTTTATTAATCAGCCCACTTAAGCAGAAATCTTTTTATAGTTAAAATCACACGACAGCTCCGGGAATACATAGAGATTTCCGGGGCTGTCTTTTTCTTTTTGTTCCAGAATAATGCCAAACCGCCCGGCATATGCGCAATACTCTAGCCTGTTGCAAAAAAGTTTGACTGGGAAGGACAAATAAGATAGAATATCTTTACACGGAAATTTCCAATTTCCTGGCGTTCAGCCAAATGCGCATTTTCCGGGCATAATTCCTGAACTTTATATCATTATTATTTTGATTATTTTATACACCAAACAGGGGGAAACAGCATGAGCATCACAGTAAAAAAAGAAAACATTGACGAATATATGAAGATTATGGAGCTGGAAGCAACCGGCGATTACCTTTATGCACAAATGCTGCCCGCAGGCCAGCAGGTGATATATGCCCAGGTTGGCCTGACCCCGCTTGCCATAAAGAATATCGTGCTTGCGTTTACAAAAGAGTTGATTTTGTTGATTGAGCTTGACCCGGTTGGTCATTTTATTGCCAGGCACACCTCTCTTGCCCTAAAAGACATTGAGAGTTTAGAATTCAAAAAGAAATGGATGCAAAGCAGCCTTATAATTAAAACAGCCAAATACAGAGACATTGTGCTGAAAATACCGAATGAACTTGCAAACATGGCATGGCAAAAGCCAAACCTTGAAAAATTAATTGCCAATAGCTGGAGCGTATAGCACCTGCTCATTTAAGCTCCGTATCCACATCGTGAAACACAAGCCCCTCCGCTATGCAAGCGCCATCAAACCAGAACCATGTTTGTTCCCTTGCCAGTGCCGGGGCTTTCGTATAATCACGGCGTCATACTTCACATGTACCGCAAACGGGTACACTCCCCCAATTATTAAAAACTAAGCCCATTGGGCAACACGCCCCTATGAAATGGCACATTAACCGCAGGCTATAATGAAATCGGATTCTTATTTTCCATTTCTGGCCAGCATAAGGGAAAAACGCAGTAAAATCATGGGGAAATTGGCGTAATTCATGAAATATTCGAATTGGTAAATCACATTATTGTTTTATATACTGAGTATACTGAAGGATATTTCTAACGAAAGCTTCGGCAGATGACCGGTGTTTTCGTTTCTTAAGCTACAACTGTTTTTTATGCGGTAATCGCGGGCATGGTTCCGCGGATTATAAATTCATAAGATATCGCAAGACCGCATAGTTGCACTGTAATTTTAATTTTACATACAAAATAATATAACAAGGGGAAAGTCCCTGCATACCGGTATCCGTTTTTTGTTACACCATAATCGGATTTCCAAACCGAAAAGGCAGGGGAAACGAGAAACTCATAAGGAGGTCTAGAGGACACAATGTTAAGTAGATTGCAGGAACTCAAGCCAGACATGCTGAAATGCAACCGGTGCAATTTCTGTAAAATGGCGCCCTTCCCAACGATTACCGACGCAAAATATGAGGATATTTGCCCCATATTCAAGCATTTCCGGATGCATGGTTACACCGCGTCGGGCCAGTCATATGCCAGCCTTGCCATACTGGACGGCAGGATAGAGCCGGATCAGGAGTTTGCGGACGATCTTGCGGCTTGCACGGCTTGCGGCGCGTGCGCTACCATGTGTATGCATCACACCGAGGCGGACAGGCTGGAAATCAACATGGTGCTTCGCGAGCATCTGGTAGACGAAGGGTTTGCCCCGGGTGTACACAAAAAAGCCATGGCGAACCTGGAAGAGCATGACAATATTTATGGCGACAAGCTGAAAAACAGTCCCGGCGCATGGGCACAGGGGCTAAACCTGAAAAAACTGCCCGCGGAAAAAGCGGAAGTACTGTTGTTTGCAGGCTGCTCCACCCGCCACAACGCAAGCTATGCGGCAAGCGCACGCAAGCTGGCAGAGCTGCTTCTTGCAGCAGGTGTGGATGTGGGGATTTTGGGCGATGACGAGCCATGCTGCGGTTTGCCCGCGTATTGGCGTGGTTTCCGTGATCTTTTTGTGGATAAAGCAACCGGCGTCAAAAAAACATTTGACGATCTCGGCGTTAAAAAAATAGTGGTATTGGGTGGCTCATGCTATGGAGCAATCAAAGCCAGGTATCACGAATATGCTGAAATGCCGCAGGCAGAACTGCTGCACGCAACCGAATGCCTTGCCCAGTTGATTGAGGAGGGCAAGCTGAAGCTGCCCAACGCTGTAAACAAAGTTGTTACGTATCACGATCCCTGCTACCTTGGCCGTCGAAGCGAGTTGAAGGAGAAATGGGTTGGCGAACGCAAAACGGCGTTTGGGCAAATGGAATATTTCGATCCGCCGCGCAAACTGAATTATGGTACAACCGGCGTGTTTGACCCGCCTCGGACTATATTAAAGGCCATTCCCGGCCTTGAGTTTAAAGAGATGCACAGAATCAGGGAATACTCCTGGTGCTGCGGCGGTGGCGGTGGCACGCGCGAGGCTGCCCCCGAGGTGGAAAAGACAACCGCGCTGGATCGCCTGGATGAAGCGCGCGACGTAGCTGCGGAATGCATCGTTACCGCGTGCCCGTATTGCGAGCAGACATTCAGTACCGCCAAGCAGAAATCAGAGCGGGAGGATATCCGGCAACTGGAAGTCCTCGATATCGTAGACCTGGCATACGAAGCAGCCGGGCTGAAAGCGTAAGAAGGGAGAGGCCGATATGAATTTGGATATACTAAAACAGATATTGCCGGAAAGCGCTGTCAGCACAGACGCGGCGCAATTGCAAAGCTACAAGGTCAGCGACCCGCTTGCGGAAGGCTGCGTGCTGCCCACTGCCATCGTAAAACCCAAAGACTTTGACGAAGTACAAAAAGTAGTGCAGGCTGCCAACAAGGAAGGCATCAAAATCGTGCCCGTTTCCTCGGGCGCGCCGCATATCAAGGAAGGCATAGGCTGCCGGGAAGAGCATATAGTGATGGATCTCTCCGGCTGGAAGGAAATCAGCGGGATGAGCCGCCGTAACCTTGTCTGCATGATAGAACCGGGCGTTACATATGAAGAACTGTTGCCCGCCATCGACAAGGAGGGTATGCAAATACCCATGCCCATTGCTCCCCGTTCGGGCAAAAGCGTGCTGGCGGCCTCGCTGGACAGAGAGCCTTGCACCTGGCCAAACAAAGAATGGAATGCACAAGATCCCATTTGCAGCCTTGAGTTCGCATTTGGATCGGGCGAAAAGTTCCGTACTGGCTCTGCCGCCGCTCCGGGTACTATTGAAGAACAGCGCGCGCTGGGCATCTCCCACAAAGGACCGAACGGTCCTGGCGCCACAGGCTTCCAGCGCCTGATTATGGGCTCGCAGGGCTCCATGGGCGTGGTAACCTGGGCGACGATAAAGCTGGAAGTAAAGCCAGCTATCACCAAAACTTATCTGGTGGAGTCGGATAATTTACAGGCAATGGAGCAGTTTATCTATGACGTCAACCATCCCCGTTGGGGAGAGCGGCAGTTTATGATGAACAATGTCGCGCTCGCCATGCTGCTCACTTACAAAAAACCAAGTGAGTTGGAGGCTGTGCGTAATAAGTTTAAAGATTACGTCTGCTTTCAGGAGATCGCTGGATTCAGCGTGCTTCCCGAAGAAAAGCTGCGTTATCAAGACAGGGGCATTACTAATATTGCCGTGGGCCATGGCCTTGCGATGCAGCAGGAAATTGGCGGCATCGCTGCAGATGAAGTGCTTACCGCGGCCGTTACCCCCTGCGGTGAACAGGATTGGCGCAAAGCCTTTAAGGGAGAATGCCTGTCCCTGCTGATGCAGACCACACTGGACCGTGCTGGGGAATATATTGCCACGGTTAAAACGGTTGCTGGGATGGAAGGTATAGACGCAAATGAACTCGGCATTTATGTCCAGCCCATGGTGCAAAATTCCTCGGTTGGCATTGAGTTTATGCTGCCTTATGACAAGAAGGACCTGCAGCAAATCAAGTCTTTTGAAGAAAAGGCGACACAGGCGCTCAATGCACAGCACGCTTTCTTTGGCAGGCCTTACGGTACATCCGCCAAAATCGTATGGGACAACGACCCCGTGAGCACAAAGCTGTTAAAAACAATGAAGCAGTTGATGGATCCCAACCGCGTGCTCAACCCGGGCAAATTTGGCCTGTAAGATGGGAAGGAGAAGAAAATGTATAACCTGACAGAAGAACAAAAAAAGAAACTGACCGACATTGTCGGTGAAGAAAACATAGCAACACAACCATGGCTGCGGGATACTTATGGCATTTGGTTTGCCTCCCCTTCCACAGAGGACGGCAATATTGAATGGGCCGCGCGCCCTGCCGCCATCATCACACCAGAGACAACCGAGCAGGTGCAGGCCATCACGCAATATTGCAACGAGACCGACCTGATGGTTCACCCCACCTCCACGGGGCAAATCGTTGCCGGTGCGGCGACAGCAGAAAAAACACTGCTGCTTGACCTGTGCAAAATGAATACAATTGTAGAACTTGACGCCGATAATATGACCGCAGTGGTAGAGCCCTTTGTGCGCTCGCTCGACTTACAGCTGCAAGCATGGCCCAAGCAGTGTAACCCTTATGTTATTTCTGTGGGCGCGGTCGGCTCCACCCTGGCGGCGGCCACCTCGCATACAGGCTATGGGCAATACGGCCCCTCCTGCGGCTATGGCCCACGCACAATACTGGGGCTTGAGTGGGTTATGCCAGACGGTGATGTGATACAAATTGGCAGCGCCGGACAAAAAGCCGGTTGGTTTACAACAGCAGGCCCCGGGCCTGACCTGCTGGGCGTTATGCGTGGATTTAACGGCGCAATGGGCGGCCTGGGCACTTATACAAAAGCAGCGATCAAAATGGGCCCATGGTATGGCCCAAAGGAAATCGGCGACGAAAATTTATCGTTTGAATGCAAAATGCCCCGATTTGTCATGCATGGGAAATTACCGGAAAACGTCGCGTTCCGCGCTGTAAGCTTTCCCACTATGGAAGCCTTTACAGAAGCGCATTACCGCGTCAACGAGGAATACATCCCTTATGCGGAAAAGCGCGTACCGGCCTTTTTGCAGTCGCTTGCCGGCTCTTCTAACAGCTATGAACATGTGAAGGTTTGGGAATCGGGTTACCTGCAAAAAATCAACCGTTACATGATGTCCGTCATGATCATTGGCGCCAACAAAGAGGAATGCGAATGGAAAGAAAAAGCCTTTGATATTATCGTTGCGGAAGAGGGTGGCATCCGCATGCCCAAAGTGATCCGCGCACATCCGGACATTTATGACGATATCGTAAAGCTGTTCCACGATACGCCAAACAAAGAAGACTATAAAAAACTCCAGCAAGACATCCAAGCAAGAATCGACGCTATTCCATATGATGAAATGTCGCATATGGCGGCTTCTGCCAGTATTTCCGGTACCATGCGGAATGTGGACATCGGCATGGCGCGGCCGGGGGCACTTTTCACCCTTGGCGGAAATCTTGATACATGGGATGCGGGCCTTGCCATGAACCGGTCTACCGTTGAGCAGAAAACGCCTCTTGTGCGGGCGGGCGGTATTCTGGACGATGATATTGACACAGGCTGCGGTAATCCATATGAAGGCGGCCATCTGGGATATACGGAGAATATTTTCTTCATTAACAGGAACGATGCCTCAGGCAGCGGCGCGCGCGCGCTTGCCCAGGCAACGGGCAAAAATGCCACAAACGAGATCAAGGAAGGCTTTAGCTCCTTTACCATCTCGTTCGGTATGAACAACGAGCGGTTTGGACCGCTTGAATATGATTATCATATATGGACCAAACGAATCAAAAAGTTGCTTGATCCTAATGATTCTTGCGACAGCACCACGTATTCCGGCTTACCCAATCACAAGGAGGTAAAAATGAATGGCTAAGACAATTATTGTAGGAAGTGGGCCGTCAGGCCTGATCGCCGCGCACACACTGGCAAGGGAAGGATATGAGGATTTTCTCATTCTGGAAAAGCTTGACAGGATAGGCGGCAGGATCGAATCGTATGAAACGCCACAGGGCAAATTCATCGATGTAGCCGCACAGCTTGTGCACCCCGGTTACAAGATGGCCAAAACCATCATCGAAGAGTTGGGGCTTTCCGACCAGCTTGTTCAAAGCTCCATGATGAAACAGCGGTTCTATGATGAGAGCCAGGACACAATGGTATATAACAACCCGCCCGAGGACAACCCGGAAGCCATCGAACAGCAGAAAAAATGGATGGACGCCATGGGTGGCGAAAACTTCAAAGCATTTGTGGACTGGTGCCGCGACCGCTGTGCGGACGGCAAAATGTATGAGGGCGAAGTCACCTGGGGGCTTGATGTGGATGAGGATGAGTTTGCGGCATATGTAGAAAAACGCTTTGGCAAAGAAGTGCTGGAACGCTTTGTGCAACCCATCATCAGCGCTGTGGCGCTAACCTTCCCCGAGCGCATCTCCACGCTGTACGGCCTGCAAATCGCATGGACAGTACTGGTGGGCAACGTCGCCGTCATGAATTCCGGCCTGGAGGCTGTTATCCAAAAACTGAAAGAAGAGTTTGGCGAGGACAGGTACAAGGTAAACAGCGAAGTGACTGAAATCGTTGTGGAAAATGGCGTAACCAAGGGCGTAAGAACAATAAACGGTGATTTTTACGAGTGCGAGAACGTGATTTGTGCGGTGGAAGCACCCACAGCCATCAAAATCATACCCGCCATGCCTAAGGAAATGAAGGATGCAGTCGCAACTGTAAAATATTCCAAAGTTATGACAGTGCTCACCTTTACCGACAAAATGCCCATAGATTTCAATGTGTTTGGCACGGGCTGCATGTTCAATAGAAGGACACGCGAAAAATATGACCTGCCATTTGGCGTGGTTGGCTTTAAATCGGCACGCGCTCCCAAGGCGGTTCCCCCTGGTAAAGAGTGCACCAGCTTGTTCATCTTTGACAAGACCGCAGACGAAATGTGGGATTGGCCGGATGAAAAGATTGAAGAGAAAGTGCTTAGCAGCCTGCGCAAAATGTTTGATTTCTACCCCAAAGAGATTGACGGGTATTACATTGCACGTTATCCGTTTGGCAACAACATCATGCCTCCCGGCTCTGCAACAGCAATGAACGAATTGCGCCTGAACCACTACCAGGATATCAAAAACCTATATCTTGCGGGTGATTACCTGTTCACATCCTCGTATGAATCAGGCTTCTACACAGGCAGGCGTGTGGCATATGCGATGCTGGAGAAAAAGGATCAACTGGTTTAATAAGCATCACACCAACAAATACAACCACAAAAAGCGAGGCGCAGGCCTCGCTTTTTTGCTGCCTCTTTTTCAGCAAGACAACGCAAAAGGCGGCAGTACAAGCCTGCCGCCCCTGCTGGTATTATTCTATGGTTGTTTTCTGTTTTAGTATTGTCCGTATTTCCATGTTGCATCACGCCACGCCAGCACATTTTCGCGCTTTGCGTTGTCCAGAGTGATGCTGCAGTTCATGATAAATCCGCCGCCATCCGCCGCCTCATCAATCAGCTTCTTGGTCGCGTCTTCCACCTCCTGCGTGGTGCCGGAAATCAGGAGAGAGTTTGGCAGGTTTCCATAAATACACGCAACCTTGCCCACCTTCTCCTTCGCCTGCTTCATGTCTACCTTTTCAAACAAATATTCCACTTTGCCCTTGGGAACGTCTGCCAGATAATCGAGACGGCTGAAGTAATTTCCTTCGCAGAATACCAGCGGCACAACACCCTCTTCAATAAGCGCAAGCATCAGCGCCTTCAGGCCCGGCCAGTAGAATCTGCCATAATCCTCATCGCTCATGAATTCATCCACACCGGCATGCAACGGGATAAAGCATTTCGTTGCTTTCAGCATACGCGCAAGGCCTCTCGCCTGCTTAAGAGCAACCGTAGTCATGTAATCCAGCGCTTCAAGCAGTTGCTCCGGGCGCTCTTTCATGTCAATTACAGTGTTCATCAGGCCACGCACATCATCAGAGAACATATCATACGGCGCGGACGCACCCATATTGATATAGTGGGGCGTGCCCTGCTCCACGATAGATTGAATCACCTGCGCGTGACGAGCGCGGAACTGAATCGCATCATCACCCGCTGCCATTGCTGTTAAAAGCGCCTGCTTTACCTCCGGGTCAGCAAAAGCCGCAATACTTGCTGTCGATCCGCCCTCCGTCGGGTTTTCAAAATTAAGCTTGGAAAGCGCAGCCAAAGCTTTATAACGTTTTGGCAGAATCCGCGTCAACTGAAAATGCGCAGGATCCAACAAAAACTCGTCATACTGGTCGTCTTCCAGATATACCGTATCCAAAAGCTGGAAACTCACATCCTTAGGAATGCCAAACTCCGGCCCCGGCCATCTCATGTGGGTAGCCTGCAACCGCTCATTGTATTGAATGGACGGCAGCGGCGGACGCATTGCCGCATCCGGCTGTACTTCATCCAAATACTCCTTCATTGCGGGAATGACGCACCGTGGATCCACCATTACATCATAGGGCATTACCCCATATTCCAATACGGGATAAATGCCTGTAAATGGTGCAAAAGGCACGCGATCCGGTTTTTCCAGTCGGCTGGCCTTGGCAATTCTCTCTGATCTCTCTTGAAATAACTTTTGTTTTTCTTCAGTCATGGGCTTTCTCTCCTCAATATATTTTGAGTGCTGTTAAAACACTTTTTGGGTGCAGGACTGCAGTTGACAAATCATTCTCATCCTCCGCATTCCGCGTTGTCATATTTTATTTACACATGGGAGGGCAATCCTCCGCCCCGGGCTTCAGCCCTATAAAATCCTCCGGCCACCTCTGCCATGTGTGCCTTTTAGGTATATCTGTTGCTTGCAGCAAGTTGCTGATTTCTGGAAAACCGGAAGACCAGGCGGCTTCTCCCTCTTTCCAATATTCCTATCTTGTAAAAACAAATTACGCTGTGCGCAATGGGCAAGCAGATCACTTGCTATATGAAAACAGAGCTTCCAAAACACGTCTTATTTTGAACAAACAGGCCCTGTTCTTGGGGTAAGGACCGGGCCTGTTTGTTTTCGTTCTTCCACAAACCCATTATAGATTTGCTTCATATAGTGTTACAACCGAGGATCGGTTAAACCAATTCTTTTTATTCTGCAACAGCTTCGCCAGCCCTCTTCGCAGCATCACGCTCGAAGTCTTCCTCTGTACGACCAATGGGCTGAATCTTGTTAACTGCCACAAGGATCAGGCCTACCACCATGATAACGATCAGCGCGATATTGGAATACAGATAGCTGCCTGTCGCTGCCACAATGGGAGCAACCATCATGTAGCCTAATGTACGAACCGCTACAGAGATGGGGCTGATAACTGTGAATGCTTTGGCAAAGTCAAACCGACCAAAGATAGCGATTGATGTAGACGCTGTCAGGTTGTTTACACCACCTGATACCACAATGATAATACCGGAGCCAATCCACATTGCCGTCATATTCCCCATGAAGCATGTCAGGATCAGTGCGATGAAATACAGCGCATAGCACATAAAGGTCGCCTTCTTTGTGCCAAACCTTTGATCCACAAAGCCCGTAACCAGAGAGAAGAACAGGTTTCCAACGCCGCAGGCCGAGATAAAGCCTACCACAACCATAACGTCAACGCCAACCGCAGCAAACCTTGCAACGATGGTTGTCATAAAGCCAACCGGCACCAGCAGCAGCACGGCGCAGCCAATAGCGGTAAACCACATTTGCGGTGTGCGCAGCAGCCTGCCCAGTGTGAACGGACTGGTCTTTTTATATTCTTGTGAAAGTGCGAGTATTGCTTTTGCCTGCTCGGGTGTCATGTTTTTGTCGTTGTCCGGATAAGCACCCCATTCCTCCGGGCGGTTTTTCACGATCAGCGTCAGTATCCACAATACTACAAGAAGGATACCAGCCACGATGAAGAACATATTGAAGCCAACGCTTCCGATCAACGCAAGCTGCATGGGTATGAACATGATGGGCGACAATGAAGCACCAATCGTTACCCAGCCCATTGCATTACCTTTTTTAAGCGGGAACCAGTTTGCCACCAAGTTGGAAAGACCAATACTCATTGCGCCGTTCAGGCAGAAGTATACGCCAAACAGGGCGAACATATAGGCAGGTACCGTTGTCATCTGTCCCCAGATCATAATGAACGCAGCATACAGGATCAAGGAAATATTCAGAACCTTTTTTCCGCCGATCTTGATAGAGAGCAAGCCCCACAGGAATGTGCCGATAATGCCGACCCAGCCTGCATACGAGTTAAACATTTGCAGTGTAGCAACTTCTTCACCCAAGATTTCCGAGAAATATCCCAGATTGGTGTTCATACCTTCGGATTGGAAACCCAAGCCAAAGAACATGATAAACATGAGTATAAGGATAATAAACCAGCCCTTGCCACCAAAATCAGGAATTATACTCTTTTTTCTTTTTTCTAATTGTTGTTGATTGTCCATTTTTTCCCCTTTCATAACTGGATAGTCTTAAGATTTTTTAATAGAATATACGTAAAGATTGCATTTTTACGTGCAGACTATCCGAATCCAAAATCCATTGCTCTTGCCATATTCCGATCCTCCTCTTCTTTATCGCTTTGCGAGGCCTGTTTCGCGCTTCGCAAAATAAAGTCTCCGTTAGGGCACCACCCCGCCTGTTGCCTAATTGCCGGCAATGTGCCCGAGGGGTAATTACGGGCACATTGCCATATATGGAAGTTTAACCGTTATCCGTTATACAAGCTGTTCCTTCTTCTCCAGCATAGCATAAGCCACGCGCCTGCCGGTATACATTGCCGACTCATAAGATGATGTGAACAGGTAATCTCCGGCAAGATACAGGTTTTTAATATCCTGGTAATGATTCAACCGGAACTCGTTCATTGCAGTTGCCGATCCCGGAGGCATAATATCGTTGCCAAATTCATAGCGCGCAATATAATATCCGTCAATTGTTTCAGGATAGAAATCAAACGCCTTGCGCAGGTTCTTCACAACCTCTTCTTCAATCTTCTCATCCGGCCAATCCCACATTCTGTCCGCAGTTTCATCAAACAGGAACAGGCTGGTGCATTCTTTGCCCGGAGGCACCGATGCAGGCGCTTTGGCCGATTTAAAGGACGCCACCGTAAACAGCAACCCGGAACGGCGGTTGAACATCATGCCCGTTCCAAATTCGTCGAAATCGATAGGCATTTTGTCCGTGAAGTTGAGCACTGTCATAACCTTGGAGTATTTCACTGTAGATACAGCTTTTTTCATTGGTTCTGTCATTGCGGGTATAATCTTGATGGCGGTGGGTGCTTCCACGCAGCAGATTACATTCTCACACTCGTAGAAATCCCCATTTGCGGTTTTAACGCCTTTTGTTACGCCCTTTTCCACCACAATTTCCGTTACTTCGCAGCTGGTCTTGCACTTATCGCCAAATTCTTCCATCAGCTTGTCTACCAAAAGCTCAAGCCCTGTATCCATAACGTCTACATTGCCCACCAGAATTGTCCACAGTATCTGCAAGCCATAAAGTGTGGATTGTTTCTCTGGGGAAGTAAGCGACACCGCACTCATAATGGGCTGCGCAAAGCGTTCCAAAACCTCTTTGCCAAAACGCTCTTCCACATACTCGGAAAGCACATCGTTATCTACGTCAAGACCCCATGTTACTTCGCCTTCATACATCTTGCCATCTGCGCAACGATCACGCGCCCATTGGATAAATCCTTTGTAATTGTCCTCGCCCATTGCGTTGATCCACTTCATGGTAGCAGCCGCTTCTTCCGGGTCGTCTTCCAGCGGGCGGGAGAATACAGCGCGCTGCTGAGATTCATCCCACATCCTGAGCTTATTGAATGTGCTGTGCACCAAATGATCGGACAGCCCCAGCTCCGCAATAATCGTTTTTGCCATCTTATAACCGGGATGCACCAACTGTGCGGCTACATCAATATGGTAGCCATTTTCGGTATAAGACTCAATTCTGCCACCGATCCTGTCCAACTTTTCCAGTACTAAGAAATCGGTATACCCTTCTTTGTAAAGCGTATGTGCCGCAATAAGGCCGGCGGGACCGCTTCCTACAATAATCGTCTTTGCCATTTGCACTTCCTCCTCATCCTATGGATAAATAATCTATTCCCTAAACAACTGAACAATGTCCATTATTCATTACTTTGACATCATCACATTCCATCATAGATGTGTGCGCCCATGTATTGTGTTAGATAGAATTACAGTAATTAACCTTTCGATTGTAAGTCATAAAAGACTTTTCAGTTAATAGGAACCCTTTTATTAATTTTTTAGAGATTAATTTTTGCGCCTGATTACGGCTACTCAATTTTAGACTTAAGCATTGAGCATTTAGTGGGCGGTCTGCCCGTTCTTTACGTTGTAGCTGGTAGATCTAATAAATAATTCTTTTGTCTGTTTGTGAACCTGTTCGCCGAATCTGTTCACCGATTCGCGAGCAAATCCATTTATTGCCTTAACCGACAATTACTTAAAACTTACATCAAGTATAAGCGAATTTCACTTGGCAATCCAATTCCTAAAATTCATCAATCGGTCGTTTTTTGAATCATTTATGAATACTTTTCTAAGGTATCGGTTTATCGGGCAGAAGGGAAGCCCAAAACCCTGTGGCAATAAAAGAATTTTTCAGATCCCATTTGGCATCTACCCCTTAGTATAATCGCAAATTGATTCAAAATCAATATGCAAAAGCAATAATTATGCCAAACCTTGCCATGCATTCTGCAAATACCTTACCCACGCACGCATTATTGTGTGTGTCTGATAGAATAATCAGCCTCTGCCCAAAAACGCTGCGCAGGTCTAAACAAATGCTACATTACAGCAATAATTATGAATCGTTTTCAATAAATGCATCAGAACTATTGGAATTTCGGCGGCCTTTTTTCTAAAAACGCGGACACGCCTTCTGCGGCGTCGGGTGTAGACAGCGTCAAGCCAAATTGGCCTGCCTCAAACGCCAGTGCGCGCGCCAGGTCCATTTCCATCCCCGCGTTCATACTACACTTACCATAGGCAATTGCAGTGGCACTGTTAGCCGCAATTTGCCCTGCCATATCCATACAAAATTGCATCAACTGCTCCTGCGGTACAACATGATTCAGCAATCCGCAAGACAAGGCTTCCTGGGCTTTGATCCGTTTGCCCGTCGCAAGCATCTCCTTGGCCATGCCCGGGCCTACCAGCCGGGGCAGCCGCTGCGTGCCGCCAAAGCCGGGAATCAACCCCAGCGCTACTTCCGGTATGCCCATCTGCGCTTTTTCAGCACCCACACGAATGTCACAGGCCAGTGCCAGCTCCAGTCCGCCGCCCAGTGCAAATCCGTTCACCGCCGCAATAACAATCTTGTTGAGATTTTCTATCGCATCCAGCACTCGGTGCCCCAGGCGAGAAAACGCCTCGCCATCTGCCGGGCTCAGCCCTTGCATAAAGGCAATGTCAGCCCCTGCAACAAAGGCTTTTTCCCCCGCTCCGGTCAGGATAACCGCTTTTATATCCGCATCCTGCCGCAGCTCCGCCATTGCTTCTTCCAGTGCAAGCAGCACATCGCGGTTGATGGCGTTCAGCGCTTTCGGCCTGTTTACCGTAAGCAACGCGATGCTTTCTTTTTTTTCATATAATACAAGCTCGCTCATTTCCTGCCCTCATTCGTAGGTGTAGAAGCCACGCCCGCTTTTTTTGCCCAGCCAGCCCGCGTTCACATATTGACGCAGCAAGGGGCAGGGGCGGTATTTGCTGTCCGCATATCCTGTATGCATTACTTCCATAATAGAAAGCACTGTGTCGATCCCAATAAAATCAGCCAGCTGCAACGGACCCATTGGATGGTTCATGCCAAGCTTCATCACTGTATCGATATCCTCTGCCGTGGCTACGCCCTCATATAGGCAATAAGCCGCTTCATTAATCATCATTTGCAGCACCCTATTGGAGATAAAACCGGGCACATCGCGCACCGTCACAGGTGTTTTTTGTATTTCCAGCGTCAGGTTATAGACAAAATCATAGGTTTCTTTGCTTGTGGCAAGCCCTTCAATCAGCTCCACAAGCTTCATCACTGGCACCGGATTCATAAAGTGCATACCGATTACTTTTTCCGGCCGTTTAGTAGCCGCTGCAATCTGTGTAATAGGCAGTGATGATGTGTTTGTGGCAAGAATACAGTCCGGTTTTGTGATTTCATCCAGCTGCGCAAACACCTTGCTCTTAATCTCCATATTTTCCACAATCGCTTCTATCACGATATCGCAATCGGCAGCGTCCTGCATACTGGTGGAAGGGATCAGGTTTTCCAGCGTCTGCTTTTTCTGTTCTTCCGTTATTTTCTCTTTATCTACGTTCTTTTTGAGAATTTTTTCAATAAATTGCAGGCCTTTTCCCACAATTTCCTCACTGACGTCGTTGAGGTAAGTTTTTTTTCCAAAGGACGCCATTACCTGCGCAATGCCAGAACCCATCTGGCCCGCGCCGATTACCATTATTTTCATAAACTTCCTTCCTTTCAGTGCGGCTTCGCCAAAAGATAAACCATAAGCATTTGGCCCAAACCACTATTTGACGTTTGCTTCATTCGTGGCTAGTCCACCTTTACCCACACGGCATCACCCTGTGCCATACCGCTGCAAATAGCTGCCACGCCTGATTTCTTGCCGCTCTGCCGCAGCTCATAAATCAACGTCATCAAAATACGCGCGCCCGTCGCACCAATGGGATGCCCCACCGCAACTGCGCCGCCATTTACATTCAGCTTGTTCTCCATTGTATCCGCATCCATGTCCAACACCTTTGCGCTGACAAGCGGCACCGCCGCAAACGCCTCATTGATCTCTATGCGGTCAAAGTCATCTAGCTTCAGGTTGTTTTTTTCCATCAGCTTCTCTATTGCGTGACCGGGCACCGTTGCAATATATTTGGATTCGCGCGCTACCTGCGCATACCCACAAATAGTAGCCAGTATGGGCGCGCCCAGCTCCTCCGCTTTTTCCCTGCTCATCAACACAATGGCAGAAGCACCATCATTCACGCCCGGGGCGTTACCCGCGGTGATTGTGCCTTGCGGATCAAACGCGGGACGTAGCTTTGCCAGCGCCTCCATCGTTGTTTCCGGCCGGGGTGATTCATCCTTGTCTACCGTCAGCACACCTTTGCGGGTTTTCACCTCCACCGGCACACGTTCGCCAGCAAAGAATCCTCGCTCCTCTGCCGCCTGCCAGCGCTGCTGGCTTCTAAGCGACCACTTGTCCTGGTCTTCACGGCTGACATTATAGCTTTCCGCTACCTCCTCGCCGATCACCGCCATATGCGCATCGTTGTCCGGGCACCACAGGCCGTCGTTTATCATAGCGTCTATCATTTGCACATTGCCCATTCGCGCGCCCCACCGTGTTTTGGGAGACAGGTATGGGATGTTGCTCATGCTCTCCATGCCGCCCGCGACAATGATATCCGCGTCGCCCGCTTTTATAGCCTGCGCGCCCAGCATCACTGCCTTCAGCGCAGAGCCACACACCTTGTTGATGGTCAGCCCTGGGATTTCATGCGGAATACCACCGGCCACCGCAGCTTGCCTTCCAGGGATCTGCCCCGCGCCGGCAGGAACAACCATACCCATGATCACTTCATCTACCTGTGCGCCATCTATCTTTGCACGCTCCAGCGCGTTCTTTATCGCAACACCGCCCAACTCCGCGGCTTTCATATCCTTAAAAACGCCGCCAAACTTACCAAAGGGCGTACGCGCCGCTCCGGCAATCACTACTTCTTTCATATCCGCTTCCCCTCTAATCTTCTTTTTTGATGCCGGCAATCCGCTTGGCAAGCGCTTTCTTACTCTCAAAATTGCCCTGCCTGCCAATTGTGATCTTTTGCGCCTGCGGCGACCCCGCGCCATGCATGGATTCCGTACGATAGCCCACCGCCGCCGTGCCGAGGGACAGGTTTTCCATCAACCGCAACGCACGGATGCGGTCTTCCGCGTCCACGCCTGCGCCCACAAGATATTTTTCTATGTATTTACCTACTTCTTCGCTACGCAGGTCCGCTTCGGATGGCGCTGTCACCATCATTCCGCCGGTAATATCCTCCGCCAGACGGACAATTTCATACGGATATCGCGTTACATTCAGCTTACACACGTTGGCCAAAAGCAGATTTACCATATAGTTGCCCGCTTTTGTCTGGTATCCCTCGCAAGAGCTGGCAATGCCCGCGCAATAAAGCTGCTCATTGAGCTGCGTCATTTCAATCAGCTTGTCTTTGATGTGGCTAACCTTCTCTACGCCGTTATACTGCGCGTTCAAGCAAGCACAGCCAATCACCACGTCGCCCACGCCTGTTTTGCAACCGCCATAGCTGTTCCTGTGATATCCTGCGAAGCGCTCTACCATCATGCCGGAGAAATCGGTCTCCCCATCCATGAAGATACGCTCGTTGGGCACAAACACATGGTCGAATATCGTGAGCGCCTCCACGCCGCCGTAGCAGGCGTTTCCTACGTCAATCTCCGTGTTTTCCATTTTGCGCGTGTCGCACGACTGCCGTCCCACGATCATGGTGATGCCCGGCGTGTCCAGCGGCACGGCAAATGCGATTGTGTAGTCTTCGTCACCCGGCTTCATCGCCATGGTAGGCAGCACAATCACCTCGTGCGCGTTTGTAATGCCTGTAAGATGCGCCTTTGCACCGTTCACAACCACGCCATCCGGGCGCCGTTCCACCACACGAAGGTAGATGTCCGGGTCTTCCTGGTCGCGCGGGCCTTTGCTCCTGTCCGCCTTTGGGTCTGTCAGCGCGCCGCCCACAATCAGGTCTTCATCCTGCACCTTCACTATGAATTTCTTAAAACGCTCAAAATAATCCGTCCCGTATTTTTCGTCGATCTCATACGTCGTGGAATAAAACGCGTTTGCCGCGTCCATAATAACGCAGCGTTGGAAGCAAGAGCCTGTGCGCTGGCCCATCAGCCTTTGCAGCTTCACCTTTTTGTTCAGGTCTTCAATGCTCTTATGGATGTTGTTGAACCGGTTGATCTTATTGCCTGTGATGATGGACGTAGATGTCATCAGGTCTTCATACTCCGGCATGAACGCCATGTCATAGGTATCGATCAGGCAGTTCATGGATGGCCGCAGAATGGGGTGATCCACCGGATTTTCGAGCTTTTCGCCCATAAAATAGATATTACGCTTCATGTTGCGGATGCTTTCCACATACTGTTCACTGGTCATTAATGGCATGGTTGTTTACCTCCAAATATTTTTAATAAAATCCACTATAACTATAATTGAATGCTGGAAATAGATATCATAATCGGGATAGCTTTTCGTTGTGCTTGCGAAAGCAGGTCTTGATTTTTCTGCTGCTTCTATATTACTATGTTCCAAACGGCAGGTAAATAGCTCTTGGGCACTTTTCGTATTGCCGTTTTTCATGATAAACCAGCTTTTTTCATCATTGCACAAATTAATGAAAAAAGTATAGCCAAAGCATAAACAATATATAAATCATGGGGAATCTAATGGAAATTACAGATATGCACGTCCACATCTACCCTGACCATCTGGCACAACGGGTGATAACAAACAGGAGCGTCCTTTGTTATGAGTTTGCCTCGGACGCCACGCTCACAGGCACGCTGTCAAAAATGAAGGAATGGGGTATTGCCCATGCTATTGCGGCGTCTGTGGCAACGCGCCCACAAACGCAAGATGCCGTCAACGCCTTTGCGCTACGCGCGCAATGCAAACGCATACGGTTTATGGGGTCGGTGCATCCATATGCGGATCGTATACGCGAAACATTACTGCAAATTAAGGACAGCCCGCTTGCCGGCGTAAAATTTCATGCGCATGAGCAACAATACCTGCTAGACGAGCCGCTTGCCATGAAGGCATATGAAGAGTGTGCCCGGTTAGAGCTGCCCATACTGCTGCACGCCGGGCCGGATTCGTCCTATCCCGGCGCGGACAACGCATCCTATGAACGGGTGGCACATGTGGCCGGTCGCTTTGCCGGAAGCAAGATTATTTTTGCCCATTTTGGCATAAACGGACATTATGACCTGCTGGACGAGCGGCTGCTGGGCAAAGACGTTTACCTCGACACCTCTATGTGCCACCGTCTTGCTGACGATCAGGTAACGGATATCATACACGCGCACGGGGCGCACCGCGTGCTATTTGGCAGCGATTGCCCATTTGCAAACGCGCAGGCTGCCGCGCAACGAATTCAGGCGCTGCCGCTTGACCAAGAGCAAAAAGAAGATATATTACATAAAAATGCGCACCGTTTGTTTGGCGTTGGCGGGTAAGGATGTCCACGAGTGTCGATATTATGCGTTACATAACAAACATAATGCGAAAGAGCCAGGATCGCCGGATACATTATTTATCCCACATCCCATAGGATTCTCCCACAAGTTATTTACCGGTATATCGTCTAAAAGAATGTATTATTAGAAATGCGAGTTGTGTTGTGCAAGGATTAAACCCAAAGCGTTATTTCCACTTCATCATCCGCCGTAATTTTTTCCTTTTTTCTGATTTCCGCTTTAATAGGCAACAAATAGGTTTGATGCTTTGTGTCAAACCAGATTGCCGTCTTCCAACTGCTGTTTCCGGTTTTTGCCGTTACCTTCAGCCGTCCCCAGCCTTCTTCCAAACGCCCGACCGCTTCCCTTATTTCACTTGCCAAGGTTTTTGGAAGGGAAACAAAATACCATTCCGAATACCAAACCTTTGCGGAAAAAGTATATTGAACTCCTTGCTGCTCCATTTGAAGCCCTCCTGTATCAATCTTGCGCCGCTAGCGGCAGGCGAATGTCTTCACTGGGTTGGCCTATGCATTTCTTGAACGCGATGCGCCACATACACCCCATATTGCGCGGGAAAAACAAAGCATAAACACATCTGGCATGTTTTTAATGTAGATGTACGAATCTCTTATGCTTAATCCGCCTTTTCCTCTTCCATAAGCCGCCCGTCATAAAACAGCGTGCTGATTTTTTTGACAACAGAATCCCTGCTGTTAGACCCGGCAGGCGGCAGGTGTAGCGCCCGCACTTCCGGCACGGAGCCTTCCATGCAATATCCCCGCTTAGCGCCTGCCAGCAGCTTTACATCGGCCTGGCCCTGCCCAAACGCGATATAATCCACAAACCCATAGCGCTCCATCATCCATTGCACCGCCGTTTCCTTGGACGCCAGCCTATTGGTCACCTCAATATTGGCAAAACCCTCGTGATACATGTTATCCCTCCGCACAATATTAAGCTGTTGGGCACAAGGAAGGGCGCGTATTGCTTGCTCCAGCTTTTCGATATGCCCCGGCTCCCCGCCAAAAAAGAGAAACAGGCAATCCGCGTCCTCTGGCTGGACGCCGTGCACATAGCTGTGGTGCTCCCGCCTGCGCACTACCTCGTGGTGCTTCTCTTCATAGGCATTTACCGGCTCCACACAATAGACATGCAGCTCATTGTGCTCAATTGCATACCGATAGCACTGTGCCTTTTCCCCGGCGCAAGCATTCACCAGCAGCTGCACGGTATCCGCCGGAATGGGTACTTGATATGGATAAGTGCGCTTGCTTGCGTCAAAGACCGCCGCACCGTTCATCACAATAAAAGGCAGGGAAAAGGAAATCCCCGCAAGCTGTGGAACCAGCGTAGATGGCGTGCGGTTGGTGGCAATTGTAATAGCCGCTTTTTTTTCCAGCAGCCTGTTCAGGTTCACACGGGTAAAGTTTGTCAGCTTGCCATCTCCCGCAGCAAGCGTGCCATCAAACGAGGTAACAAACAACACGTCCGTATTTCGCTTACGTTTTACCCAAAGACCATTTACAAGAAGGCTGACCAAAATCCCGATTATGGTATCCAACATGCGGTTATACATAAATTCCAACGGGGGCATGTTCCCCTGGTTAAAGGTGATGGCAAGGAACACAATGCAGATCATGCCTGTGCTGTCTGTGCGCTTCAACACCACCGTGATATAAATGACGGGGACAACAAAGCAGGCAAGTAATATGGCATGGAACGGCTCCTCGCGGAGCACTTCGAATTCCTGCATAAGCAGCAACACAACAAGGCCGAAGCCGCCTGCTATAAGCGTGTTGACAATACGGGCTATTCCTGTTTTCACACTGTGCGCATCCGATTGCTGCATACAAATAACGGCCGCTATGGCAGAATAAATAGCCATGCCATCCGGCCTGACCCCGGAAAGGAAAACGGACAGGCCAACGGCAATCGCCGTCTTCACAATGCGCATACCCACAGGAGGGATATACCTCTTTGCCTCGCCCATATTCTCATCCCTTTCTGTGCACACGGTAATAAACAGACTCCTCCGGTTGCTTGTGCCTTCATTTTTGCACAGGGCAGGCACGCTGTCAACCCGCGGGATATAATGATGAAAAAACGTAAGAATCGATGAAAACTGTCCATGCAAAAAAAAGAATTGTCTATTTACGGATGAAAATTAAAGTAGTATTATGAAAATAGCGATCAAAACAGCACCATAATTTTATTCCAAAGCATATTAAATATGAATCATCTTTTTACATACGTTCAAGTGTATGTTTTTATCTAAACAACCTTAATATCGAAAGGAGACAGACAAATGGCAGGAGATTTGAAAAGAGAAGGCAAGTATTTGGCAAAATTGGGGGACGGCAATCAATTCCCAAGCGATTATGGTATTTACACAGAGCAAACGGCAGAAATTATCCCCACCGATTATTTCCTGGTAGGCTCTTCGTTCTGTTCACCCGGCAAAGCGCATGATTTCCATTCTCATGACGACTGCGACGAAGTGATATTGTTCCAGGGCGGCGAAGGCATCTTCACAGTTGGCGATGAAAAATATGAAATCCGTGAAGGCGATATGTTCTATGCTCCAAAAGGCGTGGCACATGCTGCAGAAAACACCTCTGTTGTGCCGCTTCGCATGACTGTTGTCAAGGTGAAAGAACGCTATTCCAAGAAATAAGAAAGGGAGAGTGTGCCCAAGGGCGCAGAGTGTATAACAATGAAAGATAAAATGACAGCACTGGTGATGCACGCCCACAACGATTATAAAATCGAAGAAGTGGATGTGCCAAAACCAGCGTTTAAAGAAGTACTGGTAAAAAATTAAGGCTGTGGCAATTTGTGGTTCCGACCCCACGTTGCTCACAGGCGGATTCCCGTTTTGGCCGCCTCAGTTCCCGTTTATTCCCGGACATGAGTTCTCCGGCGAAGTTGTGGCGCTGGGCGAAGGCGTAACCGAATTCCAGATCGGCGACAGGGTTGCTGGCGAAGCACACTGCGGCTGCGGCACATGCGACAACTGCAAACGCGGCATGTATAACCTTTGCTGGAACCACGGCAAAAAGGAAACAGGCCACAGACATTATGGCTTTACGGCAAACGGCGCGTATGCGGAATACAATGCGTATAACGTAAAAGCACTTGCCAAAATTCCGGACAACGTTTCTTATGAAGAAGCGTCCCTTGCAGATACCGCGGGCACCGCGCTGCACGCAATCCGCCTTACCGGCGTGGTTCCGGGCACGTATTCGCTCGTAATCGGCCCCGGCCCCATCGGCATCTTCGCAATGCAGATTGCAAAAGCAATGGGCAGCCAAACCATTATGGTTGGCCGTCGTGACCGCCTGAAGCTGGCGGAAAAGATGGGCGTAGACTATGCCATCAACTATGAAGAGTGTGATGATATCGTAGGCAAGGTAAAAGAGATTACCGGCGGTATTGGCGCTACGCAGGTATTTGAATGCGCGGGCAGCGACGCCGCTATCCAGCAGAGCATTTACTGTGCTACAAAAGACGGCAAGGTTGCATTTGTTTCCCTGCCCAAGGACGACCTGCACATGGTGCCCACAAAAACACTTGTGATGAACCAGGTTCACCTGCTTGGCTCCAGGGCAAACCCCAACGCCGGCAAAGATGTGCTGGAAATGATGAGCAACGGCATGATTGATGCCAAGAGCATGATCACACATTCCTTCCCGTTGGTTGAGTTCGACACGGCTTGTGATATTTTCACCAACCGCAAGGACGGTGCAATGAAAGTTGTTGTAAAACCGAACGACTAATCATCGATAGGCAAATACTTATGCAAAACAAAAACCCGCAACCAATGAGTGCTGCGGGTTTTTTGATTCTTCCTCCGGCTGTGCCGGGTTGTTCGTTATACCAGCGTCTAATGCAAGTTTTTATTATTCGCGGCTGAGTACAAAAGGGAGTGCCT
This sequence comes from Christensenellaceae bacterium OttesenSCG-928-K19, assembly GCA_030266015.1. Taxonomy (GTDB): domain Bacteria; phylum Bacillota; class Clostridia; order Christensenellales; family Christensenellaceae; genus UBA5399. The sequence goes on from JAJDHD010000020.1 coordinate 29,574, forward strand.
GCGCCGCGTCGTGCAAGCAGGAAATACAGGCACGCATGGTGGTGCCTGTGGTGTAGATATCATCTATCACCAAAATTCTCTTACCGGCAATGTCTATGCCGCCGTTTGCCTCAAACGCATTGTCCATGTTCCGCAACCGCTCTTCCCTGGAAAGGTTAAATTGCGGCGCAGTATTCTTCACACGGACAAGCAGCTTATGGCAGGGAACGCCTGCCAGCCCTGCCAAATGCTCCGCCATGCATTCACTTTGGTCAAAACCGCGTGTTTTCAGCCTGTTTTTATGTACTGGCACAAAGGTAATTACATCCGCCTCCAGCCCATTTTCACAATAATAATCATACATGCGCCTTGCCGCAAACAACGCAAGGTCTTTGCGGTCGTCGTATTTCATGTGGTGGATCAGCTTGCGAATGACCCCCTGATATCGGAACACACGCAGCACGCCATCCGCATCGTCCTGCCGTGCATAGCAGGCCTGCTCTCCTTTTTCACAGTCGGGGCAAAGTTCTGTGCCCTGCGTAATTTCCCGTCCGCAATAAACACATTGCACTCCCGTTTGTGTCAGCCTGTTGGCGAGATCTTTCCATAGACTCATAAATCCGTCACCCGCGAAAGGTATTTCAGTTCTTTGGATAGCCCAGTGGCGCGCGTTCCCCTTGCGCTGTTGCCCACCATGTACCGCAACGTAAACAGGTTTCCGATCACCAGCACTTTCTTCTTTGCCCGTGTAACGCCGGTATACAACAGGTTGCGCGTAAAGAAAGGATTGGGCTGGTAATACAACGGCAAAATGACAATATCAAACTCACTGCCTTGTGATTTGTGTATGGTATAAGCAAACGCGCCGTCCAGTTCGTTAAGCTCCATCATCTCATAACGGGATAGCTTGCCGTCTTCGAACAGCACAGAAAGCTGCCCTCCCCCAATTTCCATCACCACGCCAATATCGCCGTTAAACACACCCTCGCCAAACGCGAGCGTTTTATAATCCTCCCATTTACGGGCATAATTGTTTTTGACCTGCATCACACGGTCACCCTCGCGGAAAACCCGCTCGCCGTGCATCAGCTCCTTTTTACCGAGCTTCATGGGATTCACCGCATCGCGTAGCATGGCATTCAGCGAAACCGTGCCCGTTTCCGTCCGTTTAATGGGCGCTATTACCTGCACGTCATTGCCTTTTTTAGCAAATTCACAATACGCGTTCCTCACAGCCTCCACACATTGCTGTGCGCTGCCACATTCTACAAACACAAATTCCGTATCGTCCGGCGTAGGCATTTCCCCTTGCAAAATCTCGTGCGCGGCGTCTGCAATCCTGCCCTCATTGCGAAAATGATACGTAAGGCGCACCGACGGTACCACCCCGGAGGAAAGGATATCGCGCATCACATTGCCCGGCCCCACGGAAGGAAGCTGGTCGGCGTCGCCCACCAAAATAAGCCGTGTTCCCTCCGCGATTGCCTCCAGCAAGCTATTGAAAAGGTAAACATCCAGCATGGATACTTCATCCACAATCACCGCGTCATATTCCAGCGGGTTTTCCGCGTTGCGGCAGAAGTAACATTGGAACGCGTCCTCATCATAGGCATATTCCAGCAAGCGATGCAACGTTTTTGCCTCTTCGCCTGTTGTTTCCTGCATACGCTTTGCAGCCCGCCCGGTGGGCGCGGCCAGCGCGCACGAAAGCCCGGCAGCGCCCAGCAGCTCCAGCACCGCCTTTAATATCGTTGTTTTGCCTGTACCCGGGCCACCCGTAATCACACATACCCGGTTCATCACAGCCGCGCGCACCGCCTGCTCCTGCTCCTCTGTAAGGGACAGGCTTTTGCTGCGCCGTTTCAGCAGCGTCTCCACATTTTTAATGGGCGTATGCGGGGGCGTGCCCGCCATGCAAAACAAACGGGAAGCCGCTTTCGCTTCCGCCTGGTAGGCGCTGTTCAAATAGACAACCTGGAACTCCTCCGTATAGCTGCGCAGCACAACGCGCTTTTCCAACACAAGCTGAAGCAGGTTGTGCTCCACAAGGCCTTCCCCCACTCCCAGCCGTTCCGCCACATGGGGGATAAGCCGCGTTCGTATCACATACATATTGCCCTGCGCCAACATTTTTTTAAGTACATTTAATATGCCGTTTTGGATGCGGAAGGGAGCATCCGCCGCAATCCCCATCCCGCGTGCGATTTTATCCGCCGTGATAAAATCCATACCACGCACCCTGTCTATCAGCAAGTATGGGTTTTCCTGAAGCATTGCCGCTGCCCCACTGCCAAGCTCGCGCTCTATCACCGCCGCCTGGTGTGCGGTAAGCCCCATGCCCATCAGTGCGGTGTACACATGTTTTTTTTGCGCATACTCCATGAACGCTGCGTTCACTTCTCCCGCCAGCCGTTTTGAGATCCCTTTTATTTGCGCAAGCCGCATGTGGTCATACTCTATCACAGCAAAGGTGTCCTCGCCAAACTCCTCTACAATGCGAGTTGCCAGCACCTCACCAAGGCCTTTGATAAACCCGCCGGAGAGAAACAGCACCACATCATTTGGGTCGTCCGGCAACATGCTTTCATAAGACACAACAGAAAACTGCGTACCAAAACGAGGATGGGTTTTAAATTCACCAAAAAAGCGCGCGGCCTCACCGGGGTTCAGGTCGGGCATGTTGCCCACCACAACGGTGGGCGTCTCCCCTTCTATCTCCATCACGGCGTAGCCGTCCGCGCTTTCATAAATCTTATGTACAATGGTTCCTGTGATTTGCTGCATCACATTCCTAACTTACCTCTTACAGTTTCGCTTCCTTTTTGATTGCGTCCACCATATCGAGGCGCTCCCATGGCAGGTCGAGGTCTGCCCGGCCAAAGTGTCCGTATGCCGCAGTCTGGCGGTAAATAGGCGCACGCAGGTTAAGCCGCTTTATGATGCCGTCCGGGCGCAAGTCAAATAGCTTTGTCACGATCTCCGCAATTTCTGTGGAGTGCATTTTCCCCGTGCCAAATGTTTCCACAAAGACGGAAACCGGATTTGCCACGCCAATTGCATATGCAAGCTGGATTTCGCACCGGTCAGCAAGTCCTGCCGCAACGATGTTCTTCGCTACGTGGCGCGCTGCATATGCCGCGCTCCTGTCTACCTTGGACGGATCTTTTCCGGAGAACGCGCCCCCGCCATGGCGACCCATGCCGCCATAGGTATCCACAATGATCTTGCGTCCTGTAAGCCCGCTGTCGCCCTGTGGCCCGCCAATGACAAACCGGCCTGTAGGATTCACAAAGATTTTGGTCTCGTCGTCCATCATATCAGCCGGAATCACCGGGTTAATCACATTTTCAATCACATCCTTGCGGATGGTCGCCTGCGTTGCTTCCGGATCATGCTGTGTGGAGATAACAACTGCATCCACACGCATAGGCTTCCAGTTTTCATCGTATTCCACCGTCACCTGGGATTTACCATCCGGGCGCAGGTAGTCAAGCTGACCGCTCTTCCTCGCGTCCGCCAGCTTTTTGGAAAGCATTTGCGCAAGGAAAATGGGCATGGGCATATATACTTCCGTTTCGTTACAGGCATAACCAAACATCATGCCCTGGTCGCCGGCGCCCTCTTCATTTTCGTTCTGGCTTTCGCGCGCTTCCAGCGCTTTGTCCACACCCATCGCAATATCAGGGGACTGCTCGTCTATGCTGGTAATCACGCCGCAGGTGTTACCATCAAATCCATATTCCGCCCTATCAAAGCCAATCTGGCGGATCGTCTCCCTCGCGATTTTTGCAATATCCACATAAGCGCTTGTGGTGATTTCGCCCATCACCAATACAAGCCCTGTATTTACAGCAGTTTCACAAGCTACACGCGCTTTTGGGTCCTGACCTAAAATAGCATCCAAAACCGCATCGGAAATCTGGTCGCATACTTTATCGGGATGCCCCTCTGTTACCGATTCCGAAGTAAAAAGTCTTCTCATTACATAACCTCCAAATACTTGGTTTCCAAAATTATTATCACTAATCAATTATTATAACAAACCACTCAACGGGAAGCAATCATATTTTCCTATTTACACAGTTTTATTCTGGATGAGGTAATAAATTCAACACAAGACATTGACAAAAGATTCACAACCATGATATGCTATAATTGTGAAAAAAATAACGATTTTTTACAAATGTTAAACAGTGAAAAAATGCGCAAGCGTTTTATATAAAAATTTAAACTATTTAGGAGGCTTTAAATGGCTAAAAATGCAGCTATGGAGGCAAGCGTGGATCAAATGATCGACGTTCTGGTTAATAATGCCAGGGAATCTCTCGCAGAGTATCTTGAGATGAACCAGGAGCAGGTAGACGCTGTCGTGCACGCGATGGCACTGGCCGGCCTGGACCATCACATGGAAATCGCCCGTGCTGCCGTGGAAGAAACAGGGCGGGGCGTTTTTGAAGACAAGGTCATTAAAAACATTTTTTCCACAGAATATATCTGGAATTCCATCAAAGACCAGAAAACAGTGGGTATTATCGAAAGCAACGAGATGGAGGGCTTTGACAGCGTTGCCGAGCCTGTTGGCGTTGTGGCGGGCGTTACACCGGTGACAAACCCCACGTCCACCACAATGTTTAAAGCAATTATTTCCGCCAAAACACGAAATCCCATTATTTTTGCGTTTCACCCATCCGCACAAAAATGCTCTGTGCTTGCCGCAAAAACATTGCTGGATGCGGCAATTGCCGCCGGCGCGCCCAAATACGCCATCCAGTGGGTCATCTCGCCCTCTGTGGATGCCACAATGAAGCTGATGAACCATCCGGGTGTTTCGCTGATCCTTGCAACAGGCGGCAGCGGCATGGTCTGCAGCGCATATAGCGCGGGCAAACCAGCGCTGGGCGTTGGCCCGGGCAACACGCCGTGCTACATTGAAAAAACAGCAAAAATCGAACGTGCCTGCACAGACCTGATGCTCTCCAAAACATTTGATAACGGCATGATTTGCGCGTCCGAACAGGCAGTCATTGTAGACAAGGAAATCAGCAAAGCCTTTGAAGAATATATGACGGACAACAACTGTTATTTCCTGAATAAGGAAGAAACAAAGAAAGTATCCGGCTATGTGATTAATCCAACAAAAAAAGCGGTGAACCCGGATGTCGTGGGCAAACCCGCACACTGGATTGCCAAAAACGCGGGAGTTTCTGTGCCGGAGAATACCAAAATATTGATTGCCAAGCTGGACGATGTGGGCGACGAATACCCCCTGTCTCGCGAAAAGCTCTCACCTGTGCTTGCCTATTATGTTGTAAACGGGCACAAGCAAGGCTTTGAAATGGCGAATAAAATGCTGGAGATGGGCGGCCTGGGGCATACGGCTGTCATCCACAGCACAGATGAAAAGCTGATTGACGAATATGGCAAGGTCATGCGCGTGGGGCGCGTTATTGCAAACTCCCCCGCTTCGCAGGGCGCAATCGGCGATATTTATAATACAAACACCCCCTCCTTAACGCTTGGATGCGGATCGTATGGGCATAATTCCACCACACAGAACGTATCCACCGTCAACCTGCTCAACATCAAAAAGATTGCCCAGAGGAGGGTTAACATGCAATGGTTCAAAATACCCAAGAGAATTTACTTCGAACACGGCTGCATCCAGTATCTGGAGCAAATGCGTAATATTTCGCGCGCGTTTATTGTCACAGACCCCATGATGGTGGAGTTGGGCTATGTAGACAGGGTGCTTTATTACCTGCGCAAGCGTAAAGAATATTGCCACAGCGAGATTTTCTCAGACGTGGAGCCGGACCCGTCGGTGGAAACCATTCAGCGTGGCGTAGAAGCAATGAACGAGTTTAAGCCGGACGTTATTATAGCGCTGGGCGGTGGCAGCCCCATAGACGCGGCAAAGGCCATGTGGCTTTTCTATGAGCACCCAGACACATCGTTTGGCGGACTGAAGCTAAAATTCCTCGACATCCGCAAACGTGCATACCACTTCCCGCTGCTTGGGGAGAAAACAAAGTTTGTGGCAGTGCCCACCACATCGGGCACGGGCAGTGAGGTAACATCGTTCTCCGTCATCACAGACAAAAAAGAACGGCAACATCAAATATCCGCTGGCCGATTATGCCCTCACTCCGTCTGTCGCCATCATCGACCCGCAATTTGCCATGTCCATGCCTAAATCTATCACGGCAGATACAGGAATGGACGTGCTTACCCATGCGATAGAGGCTTATGTTTCGGTCATGGCCTCCGATTACACGGACGGCCTTGCACTAAAGGCAGCAGAGCTTGTGTTTGAAAACCTGAAAAAAGCATATGATGAGGGTGAAACAAACCAGGCGGCGCGCGAAGCAATGCACAACGCGTCCTGCATCGCGGGCATGGCGTTTACAAACGCTTTCCTTGGGCTCAACCACTCTATGGCACACAAGCTGGGTGGTGATTACCACATCCCGCACGGGAGGGCAAATTCCATTTTGTTGCCATATGTTATAGAATATAACGCGCATAAGCCGGATAAGTTTGCCACGTTCCCCAAATATGAAAAATTCATTGCGGACAAAAAATATGCCAAACTCTCACGCTACCTTGGCTTTGCCGGAAAGAATGATGAACAAAGCATTCAAAACCTGGTAAGCGAAATCAGGAAGCTTGCGAAATCCGTTGACGTGCCTACCTCTGTCAAGGATTGCGGCATTGATGAAAAAACATTTATAGCCAACGCGGACGAACTCGCCTACAAGGCATTCTCCGACCAATGTACCACGGCAAATCCCAGATACCCATTGGTGAAGGATATCGTGGATCTGTATAAAAAAGCATATTACGGAAAGTAAGGGAACTCCCCCAAAAAGCTGCTGCGTCCACAAGTGCGCGGCAGTTTTTTTATTTCTCATGGCACACGCCATATTATTGGGCTTCTTCTGTGTATGGTAGCCTTGTTGAAAAGACAGGGAACAACAGATATAATATCATTTATACATTCGGAATGGGTAGAGGAGAGCACCATGTTTGACTATCATGTGCACAGCGGCCTGTCGTTTGACGGGCGGGAAAGTATTAGCGCGTTTTGCCAGAAGGCACTCGAGCTACAGCTAAAAGAGCTCTGCTTTACCGAGCACATAGAGCTTGACCACATCTATCAAACCGATTGGGATGGCAAGGTGGATTTTGATGAATATAGCAGGCAGATTGCAGATGCCCGCAAGAAATATCCAGCGCTTCTGATAAAGCAGGGGTTGGAGGCTGGCCTGCAGCCCGGCAACATCAATGAAACAACCGACTATCTCCGAGGCAAGCCGCTTGATTTTATCGTCGCTTCCCAGCACGTCGCAAAGGGAAAGGATCCTTATACCGACAGGGACTATTTTCGTGGCAGGCCGGAACATGAGGTCGTGAAAGAATTCCTGGACGAGACATCCCACTGCCTACAGGTGTTTGATGATTTTGACGTGGTTGGACATTTGTCTTTCGCGACCTTTTATTCACCATCCGGGACACCGCTGGAATACGGCAGCTATGCAGAGCCCTTGGAGCCACTGCTAAAAAACCTGGTGGAACGCGGCAAAGGACTGGAGGCCAACACAACCGGCTATTATATATTCGATGCGCCTCAAGCGTCTTTTTCTGTATTGAAGCGCTTCCGGGAGCTGGGCGGTGAAATTGTGACCATCGGTTCAGACGCACATTTCACCATCGCGCTGGGACATGCATATCAAGCTGCCGCACAAGTGCTGCAACTGGCGGGATTCCGCTATGTTTGCACCTTTTCACAGCGGCAGCCGGTTTTCCATAAGCTATAAAGGGCACCCTTTTGAGCGGATCGTTCACATCTTGAAAAACTAGCATTAGTATTTGTGAGAACATATTAGGATTAAAGCACGCACAACAGAAGGGAGAAAATGATGGATATTATTGTAAGAAAACCAACAGAAGAAGAAACAACAGCAATGCTGGCAAACCAGACGTGGGAATGCGGGGTATCAGAATTTGACTGGAGCTATGACAACACTGAAACCGCATTGATGGTGGACGGAGAAGTGACTGTAGAGTACGCAGGCAAAAGTGTTTCTTTCGGCGCAGGCGATTATGTCATATTCCCTAAAGGATTGTCCTGCGTGTGGAAGGTGTCAAAGCCGTGAAAAAGCATTATATGTTCGGTTAACACAAATATGCTATTCCACTGTTCATGGATGGCATATATAAAAGGCGCATTTCATAACAAACGCTAATTTTCTGCATGAAAAAACCTCCCGCCCATATACGACAGGAGGCTGGTTCACGCTTACCTGCTTAAGGTTTCTTCTGGAAAATTGGATACGTAGCCCGAATAATCTTATTAAAACCTTCCGCATCCCAAGCGGAACGGCCAATGAACAATCCATCGATGTTGGGCATCTCCGCCAGTTCCTCCGCATTCTGCGGGTTCACACTGCCGCCGTACAGCACCGGAATTCCATCCGCGTCACTGCCAAACAGCCCACACAGCACATCTTTTATCACCGCATGCTTTTCATCCGCATATTCCTTACTGGCAGGAATGCCATTCACGCCAATTGCCCACACAGGCTCGTATGCAATCCACAGCCGGCCAATGTCCTTTTTATCCACGCCCGAAAGGCCAATCTTTAGCTGTGTACTCAGCGTTTCATCCGATAGATCCAGCTCCTTTTGCTGCAATGTTTCACCCACGCAAAGCAACGCTTTGAACCCGTGATTCAGCGCAGAAAGCACCTTTTTATTTTCATCAAAATCATTTTCCCCCATCACATGCCTGCGCTCGGAATGGCCAATCTCTATAATATCAATGCCAATCTCCTGCAACATACGGGGAGAGATTTCCCCCGTGAACTGTCCCTCTTCTTCCCAGTGCATGTTTTGCGCGCCCAATAATATGCTTGCGTTGGGAACCGCCTTGCGCGCGCTTTCCAGCGTAACATAAGATGGGATGATGAAAAGTGTAAGTCCACTTCGGTCAATATCCTTTGTGAGATCAGATAAACGGGTGAGGAACTCCACTGTATCCTTCACACCCTTATACATTTTCAGGTTGCTGCCAAGATACACCATTTTGCTCATTTGAAGTTTTCCCTTTCAATTTCCATAATCGCTTCTACCTTGGGTGTGGAACTACCGTCTACAAACTCCAGCGACAGCCATTCCTTTGTAATCTTCTTTGCCAGCTCCATGCCAATCACGCGCTCGCCCATGCAAAGCACATTGCCGTTGTTGCTCAGCTTGGCACGCTCCGCTGAAAAATTGTCATGGCAAACCGCCGCACGGATGCCCGGGCACTTGTTTGCCGTCATTGCCATGCCAATTCCTGTGCCACAAATCAGGATGCCTTCTTTTTTATATCCGCTCTCTTTGATTTTATCGCACACTTTCTTGGCAATATATGGATAGTAGGTATCATCATCGGCAGAAAAGCAGCCGACATCTTCTACTTTATAGCCAAGGGATTCCACATACTTTTTAATTGTGTCCTTCATGGTTACTGCTGCATTATCGCAGCCAATCACAATGTCTTTTTTGCTCATAATTTCTTCCTCCAATGAAATTTGATTTAATACGTATAGGTAAAGTATATCACGTATCCGGCCCAATCTACAATAAATTTGCACAGAATTCAGCATACATGAGCGAATAGACAAGTTACACCGGCATACAGTGGACGCAATAAAAACAGGCGCTCCCCGGGGCTGGGGCGCGCCTGCCTTTCATGCGGATGCAAGCATCCTTTACCGATATTATTTACTGGTCGCTTTCATGCGCTCCGCATGGGACAATTGGGAAAGCTCCACAACCTTCTCCACATTTAACCCAAATGCGTTTGCTAGGCGCGTACCATACTCCTTATCCGCAAGGTAACAGTGCGCGCAATGGCGGTATTTGACATTATCAGTAACACCGTTCATGTTCCGCTCGGTATTTTCAATCAGTACCTGTTTTTGCTCTTCGCCCATCAGGCGGTACAGGTTGCCCGGCTGGTAGAATGTATCGTCCGTCTGGTCGTCCTTCGGCTCATAGGAATCCATTGCGCCTTGGATTTCAAGCGGTGGTTCCTTGTATTCCGGTTGCTCCTCCCATTCGCCGTAGCTGTTAGGCTGATAGGTGGTTGCTGCTCCATAATTACCATCCACACGCATCTGCCCGTCCCTGTGATAGCCGTGCACCGGACACCTGGGCGCGTTCACTGGGATGGAGTGATGGTTCACCCCCAGGCGATAGCGCTGCGCATCCCCATATGAGAACAAACGCGCTTGCAACAGCTTGTCTGGCGAAACACCGACCCCGGGTACAATTTGCGCCGGATTAAACGCGGCCTGTTCCACATCCGCAAAGTAATTATCGGGAATGCGGTTTAGCTCCAGCACTCCGACATGGATACGCGGGAATTCCTTTTGGCTCCACACCTTTGAGATATCAAACGGGTTCTCCCTATGAGCATTCGCCTGCTCCTCAGTCATCACCTGTATGTAAAAATCCCAGCGTGGGAAATCTCCCCGCTCAATCGCCTCCACAAGATCCCGCTGATGGCTTTCACGGTCTTTGCCCACAAGCTCCTCCGCTTCCTGGTCTGTCAGGTTTTTAATGCCCTGCTGCGTGCGCCAGTGATATTTTACCCATACACGCTTGTTATCCGCATTTACCATGCTGTAGGTATGGCTGCCAAATCCATGCATGTGGCGATAGGAATAAGGAATCCCCCGATCAGACATTGTGATGGTAATTTGGTGCAGCGCTTCGGGCAGCATACTCCAAAAATCCCAGTTGTTTTGTGGCGAACGTGTATTCGTCTTTGGATCGCGCTTTATCGCGTGGTTAAGATCAGGAAACCGCAGCCCATCGCGCAGGAAAAACACAGGCGTGTTGTTTCCTACAAGATCCCAGTTGCCTTCCTCAGTATAAAATTTAATTGCAAAGCCACGGATATCACGTTCTGCATCTGCCGCGCCGCGCTCACCCGCCACTGTAGAAAACCGGACGAACACATCGGTCTTTTTCCCCACTTCTGCGAATAGCTTTGCTTTTGTATAGTGTGTTATGTCATCCGTTACCGTGAACGTGCCAAAAGCCCCAGACCCCTTGGCGTGCATGCGTCTCTCCGGAATCACCTCGCGGTCAAAATGACCCAGCTTTTCAATAAACCATGGGTTTTGCAACGTCATGGGCCCACGTGAGCCAGCTGTTGTCGAATTTGTATTATCCGCGACAGGAGCACCCGCTGCCGTGGTCAGCCTTTTACTTTTATCATCACTCATGTTTGTGCTTCCTTTCTATTTGAATTTATCCACCTTGCCCTAACAGGAAATATTCCCCCAGCAAGCTTTCCTTATATATACCCAATTTCTGGAAGATATAACATGGAAGCCTTCTGTTAACCAGCAGGCCCACCGGGGTATTATATTAATATATACTTGACGCAGTTTTGTTATCGTGTTAATATTTATCTCGATAATAATTTGTAATGACAGGTGTAAACAGGCATATGGATATTTTAGACTCTTGCGAAATGATCAGTGCGCTAATGCGTAACATTTACACAAAATACAACAAGGTAGCTGGGGACGACTACACAGCGCAGGGCGTTACTCCTTCCCAAGTGCTTGTGCTCTCCCTAATCAAAAGAGAAGGTCCAAAAAAAAT
>JAJDHD010000021.1 GCA_030266015.1 Christensenellaceae bacterium OttesenSCG-928-K19
GCGCGGGGAAATAACGTAACGCGGGAGGGGCGGCAACGCTCCTTTCCCATGCCGAATACTTCGAGCCAACTTGGCCCGAAGTGAACTAAATGGAGGTGAATTGCCATACCGAAAAGAATATCAATACTGCTCATACTATCCCTTTTTTCTATCGCCGTCGTGTGCGGCTTTTTCTTTGCCCGCGAGTACATGACGGCGCAAAAGGAAATCGCAGAGTATACGGAAATACAGGGCAGCTATACATCCATACTCACTGAAAATGGTGTGTCGGAGGATTACGGGGCCTTGCCCGAAACGGCGGTTCTGCCCTATGTGACGGTGGATTTTGACGCGCTCCTAAACGCCAATACTCAAACAATCGGATGGCTGGCGATCCCCGGCACGGAAGTTTCCTACCCCGTGTTGCAGGCCGAGAATAACAATAAATATTTGCATACGTCATTCAGCGGCGAACGCTCCGGCGCGGGCGCCCTATTCATGGACAGCAACAATGCCGCTGACCCACTCGATAAGAATACCGTCGTGTATGGTCACAACATGGGACAGGGCCGCACAGATATGTTCGGCGCGCTCCTGTACTACGATGAAAAATCATATTACGACGGGCATCAGTGGATTCAGTTTGATACCATTCACAAGCAATATGGATGGTGGCGCATCTTCGCCGTAATACATCTGGACGCTACGGCGGGCGGCTTTGATTACCTGCAACAGAATTTCAGTGACGCGGCGGAGTTTGATGCGTGGATCGCGCAGGCAAAGACGCTATCACTATATGATACGGGAACGGAGGTTCTGGCAGACGGGCGCATACTCACATTAAGTACCTGTAACCGTTCCATCGGCCACGGCAGGAACGGCAGACAGATTATTATGGCGGTGCAAACTTCGGGCCAACTTGGCCCGAAGTCATAGGAGGCGATATGAATACTTTTTTCAGATGTATGTTGTTTACACTGACAGTAAAATGCGCGGGCGCTTTTGATACCCTGCGCGAACGACTTTGCAGAACGGAGGATAACCTATGAACGAAAAAGATAATTATTTGAAAAGCGCGGAGCTTGCCACCGAACAGAATTACAACATGATCGACGGCATCCCGAACAACGCGCCGCCGACCCGGCCCACACCGAAACGGAAACCGCTGGACAAGGTAAAAGAACAGACCCGCCAATCGCGCACGCAGGAGTTGGAGCGGTGAGCCACCGCAAGCGCGGTGTGCTGCTGTCTGCTTGGGTGAGCGCAGAGGAATACAATACCGTCATGCAGCGTATGGAGGAAGCCGGGACGCAAAACGCGAGTGCATATATTCGTAAAATGACCTTAAACGGCTATGTGCTGAATGTGGATATTTCCCCGGTACGGGAGCTTGTTTCACTGCTCCGCCGCTGCTCAAACAATCTGAATCAGGTCGCTAAACATGCCAACACCTATGGGATTTACGAGCATGAGGTCAAAGGCTTGCAAAAAGATTATGAGAAACTGTGGGGCCGCGTGTCCGATGTTCTCAATCAGCTTGCGGCGGTGGTTGCGCTGTAACGGAAATGGGGAACGGCGTGTGCCGTTCCCCGTATTTTCTTATCCTTATTGAACAAGCAATAGTGTAGTGTTATACTGAATTAAATGGCATGGGCCGTTGTTTTGATATAATTGTTTTTGTCAAGCGAAAAATGGTCCAGGCATTGTAGTTGAAAATTCCCCCACTGCGCGTAACGAAATCCATAATAAATATGGTATAGTGAAGGGGGCATAAGTGGTGTTTATGCCCCCACGATAATCTATCGTTTGGAGTCCTCAAGCCAAGCGATGGTTTCCTCGAATCGGCCGCCTTTATCGCGAGAGATGTCCAGTATGTGGGCCTTATGCGCGAGGCGGTCGATTAACGCGCCGGTCAGTGTTGGGTCTTTAAAAATCTCTTCCCAGCGGTCAAAAGACAGATTGGACGTAACTACGATAGAGCCTTTGTCATTCCTTGATGAAATCAGATTGAATAGCATCTCACAGCCACTCTTGTCCATTGATACGTACCCTAGCTCATCCAGTATAACAAGGTCATATTTCTCAAACCGCTTTCTGTAACTCGTCAATTGATTGCTGCTCATCGTTTCCTTCAACTCGGCAATCAGGTTCGGGACAGCAGCGAAGAATACGCTATGCCCTTTCATGCATGCGGCGATGCCGAGGGCAATGGCATAGTGGGTCTTGCCTGCGCCAGATGTACCAAGCAGGATGATATTCTCCATGTTTTTGATGAACTGTAGAGTTTCAAGTTCCTCGAACTTAGGTAAAAACACTTCATCATATTTCGCTCTATCAAAATCCACGAGATACTTTTTAATGGGGAATTTGGCTTCCTTAATCCTCCTTGCTTGTCCGTTTGCCAAACGTAGTTGCCACTCGCAATCCAGCAGATTTGCAAGAAAAGTGGAATATTCCTGTTTGGTATGTTTTGCTTCGTCCACAAGCTGCTGCCAATTGTCGCGGATATATGGGAGCCTCAGGTTTTTGCAAATTTCTGTGATATTCATTGCGCTACACCCCCATTTACCAAAGTGGCATAATTCGCGATAAACGCTCTTGCTGATACTTCGATTTGCGATATGGGTTTCACAACATCAAGTGCATCTATCTCCCCTTTGTTCTGCGTTTTTTGTTCGAATAATACAATAATCTCATCAATGGGAAGTTCTCTGTTCTCCAGAAAAAGCTCAATGAACTTTCTGGGTTGGCTGATGTAATACGTATCAAAAATGGCTTTCAGTTTTGGTATGCTTTTTAACGCAACGCTGTTCCGCACCGCGCCTGGCTTTTTGTACAAGGTGTTCAGGTAGTGATAAATATCAATTTGCATTTTCCCATTGCCCAGCAACCGCTTGTGTTTGCACACCATCTCATTTCCGGCGTATACGCGAATTTCGTTGTGATATTTCTTAACAATGACACGTTTGCCAACGAGGTGCTCCGGAACCGAATAGAACACAGTATCCACGCTGATGAGACTGGAGGGATTCACCTTCGCTTCGCCGATGATAGCCAACTCCAGTGGTGGACGATAAGGCATGAGGCGCTTCTTCTCTTCCTCCACGCGGCTATTCTCGTTCATCTTCATAAGTTGGCTATGCGCATAAGCCTGGGCGTCCTCAAGGCTGTTAAACGACCAATTGTCAGCAAATATTTGATTCCGCAAGACCTTTACGCTGCTTTCCACGTGACCTTTCTCATTCCCTTTAAAACAGTTGGTTACGTTAATGCGGAATCCATAATACACGGACATTTTCATAAGGTCTTCATTGAGTTCCTTCTCGTTTTTGCCAATGAACTTGCTGACAACATTTCGCATGTTATCATATACGATTTCCTGATAACTGCCGCCCATCATCTCGAAAAACTGGACATGGCTGTCCATAAACACTGCTTTTTTCTGGTTTGTGTAAAGGTATAGCCATCTGAAACTGCCACCTGGCGACGATAACACTGCCATGTGATAGGTTTTCATCCCTTCTCCGCAGTCTAGAAACAACTCGCCAAAATCATACTCAAGACGTTCTCCCGGCTCATATTCCTGGCGGATAAAGACTTCCTTTTGCCGTTTTCGTATCTCCGCTAATGCAATGTTGATGGTTGCCTCGCTGATGTCAAAACCTTCATCCACAAGCTTTTTATGGATTTGCTTGTTCGTGAGATTTTGCTTGTGCCCTGGCCCCATCAGATGGTCTTTATGCTTCTCCTCTTTCAATATCTCGTGGAGTCGTTTATCCAACTCCTCTGTGTACTTGCGACGACCCCGGGTAGCAGCATTGTACTTCGGTTGAGCCAGCAAGCTCTCCTGAATTGCCTTAATGTCCGCACCAGGCTCGTCAAGGCGCTGAAGCCGTCTGAGATATTCGTTCCAATACTTTGATACCGTTTTTCTGTCATGTCCAGTTCGCCTTGAAACATCCCGATTTGACAGGCCCTGCTCCTTGAGCATTATGATGTCTTTCTTGCCCATAAATTTTACCATCCTTTCTTGCCTCCGTTTGTGATTTTGCCGCCGCTTCTTTGGGCGACTTTTCTATGCTATCACATCCGGCTTTTCTTATCTGCAAGTGGATGATTTTTTAACTATAATCCTGCCGTTTTTTGGACCATTTTTAAATTAGCATAAACAAGAAGTGGTTGTATTGACAGCACTGTAAATGTGCAATAAAAAAAAGGAGTTTTGGAAAATGAAGAACAAGAAGTTTAGAAGTATTTTTATGGTTGTACTGGTAGTTGTTATGGTATTCAGTGTCGGTTCGGTTGCAATGGCAGCAGAACAATCGAAAATCCAGAGTGCGATTGAATTTCAACTTCCTACAACAACCGATGCCAACTACGAAAAAGCGTTGGCTCAAAGAGTTGCATTGCTTGAATCAATTGATCTCCCCGAAGGTGAAACCATTGGAATAACAACGGTTGCCGAGGGAAGAGCATTGGGGCTTTCTGACGCTGATCTCGCGCACCTTGCAGAATGTGAAAAAATAAACGCTGCGTCAGATCAAAAACTGGAAAAAATTCTCAGCGCGGAAAAAGTGACAAATGAAATTGTCACTATGGCAGCTAGCGTTTCAACAAAAGTTACAAACTTTTACACGAATAGAAACGGAGTAAGTGTTCATTCCGTAGAATTCCGGAATCACTACAATATCACCGCTAGCAGCGGCACTCCGAAATTTAAATTTAACCATAAATCACGGACGATTGGATTCAAGAATGGATTTACCGGATCAGCATCGACCGTTAAAAACGACAATTTTAATTACAACAATAAGATCACGATCAATGGATACTCAACTAGGTATACTTACCTTTATTGCGCCGCAAGTACCGGCAATGTAACTCTCACTTATTGGTAAAAAATTCATTCAAAAAAGCCACCCGAGGGTGGCTTTTTTGAATTCGTAATAACAGAGTGAAATTCTTTAGTTAATTGAATTCATTATCCTGTCATATTTTTGGGGATCATCTTGTCGCAACTCCGCAAGTCGCTGTTCATAATCTTCTGGATTCGTTTCGCGTATGAAGGCCAAAGTTTTTATGTCCATTTCATCTGTTGATCGACTTAGTTGTTCGTCGGTTATTGAGTTGAGATACATTTCTATTTCTTTTTCCAGTTGAATTTTCTCGTCAAATGTAATATCTTGTGGCATAGTTACGGCGACTGTTCCACCGCGAAAAGCGGAAAACTCAACGCCTGCAGGCGGTTGGACAGATTGAGCATTTACTGAATTCGCATTATTGGACGTCACCCCAAAGATTCCTAACGCAAATATAGTAATAAAGCCAATCTTTTTAATTTTATCCTTTGCCCATTCTTTTGACAAATTTTTCATAAAACACATACGCTCCTCTTAATAATAATTTATTGTGTTCCAAAAGTATACGATAGTCAACTTCTTTGCTTTTTCCCCTTACTATTGAGAGTGTTTTAAAACGAAAATGCGTAATTTTTTTAAAAAATTACCAGTTTGTTTCATTATTTCCTTTGCGCCTAACCAAATAGTTATATCTTTTTCTCCAAAAATTTCAATGTTTTATACTCATAATTAATTCTGACCTCTCTCTTATATGTAGCATGTTGATTATACTATTAGAATAACATATATACAAAGGTCGGAAAAGCAATAAAAAAAACTGCCGTTCCGGCCCCTGATTATCTATGTAAATGCCATGGCAACCTCAACGGTGGTTTTTCAAACTCAATGAAAGCCGTCGTTTTTCTTTTGTAAAAACTGAAATACGAAGGGTGTGTTTAAGTGCGCCTTTTATAGCGGCGGCAACAGGAGATTGCCGCCATGCTGGACTTTTTTGTTTCTCATTATTCGGCATATATCGTATCTCCGGCAAAATACCCGGCTACTGGGCCGGATGTTTTTATCTTATGCCATGTATTTTTGAACGACAAAACCGGAAGTATAGCATTACTCCGTTGCCGATCCCCGCCGTCCCCCTGTTTTCGCACTGGCCCATCAACAAAACGAAAACGGAGGGAAATAGAATGAAAACTATCAATTTGCGGAATTTTTACGCGTGGTATACGCACGATGAATTTGTGAAAATTCCCACCAAGGTAGCGGCGGAACTGATAGCTGACAAGCGGTATCAGAGAACGCATGAGCGTAATATAAGGCGTTACAGGGTGCTCTCACTTGATATGGACGATAACACGGAGTCGTCTGCCATCGCCAGTTATAACGATTCCCCGGAGCGAATAATTGATCTGATGGAAAGACATTGCCGATTGTGCCGCGCTCTCAATTCTCTACCCGAAGTGCAGGCACGGAGGATCGAGGCGCATTTTATACTTGGCATGAGCCAACGAAACATTGCAAAATCCGAGGGTGTGAATGAACGTAATATTCGCCATTCGATACGCAAGGGAATTGCCGGTATGAAAAGGTTTTTGAAGAATCCCTAAAAAGGGGTATACCCTACTTGGCCCCAAATTTGCCCTGATATATGAGAGGAACTTTTTTCTCTCTTAACATACAGGGCGTGCCGTCGTGCCGGGTAAATGCTGTTTTATAATAACAGGTCAAATAATGATTGCGCGGCGGCTCCCCTCAATTTGAAAAAACAAGGTTCGGGCCAACTTGACCCGAAGTTAGGGGAAAAAGGAAGATGGGCAGCGTATATGCGTTGCCCTTTCCTTTGATCCAGCCTTTTGAATGGGAGGGTAAATAATATGCCTGCACATGAAAATATACCCAAAAAGGCAAAATGCCATTTATCAATGCTTCCGGCCATACAGGACAGTCCGAAATCGAAAATGGAGGTTAAGATTGGAAACGATATATTTATTATCACCCACGCCTACACGGGCACGCATACCATTGAAGAGGTATACGAGGATTTTTTGAAAAGGGCAATCACAAATCGTTGAGGCTCCACATCATTGATATAGCAGCCGGAATATGCGATAATATAGGTATATTCAAGCTGTTATGTTGCATGAGGAAAGGAGTGCAAAATGCAGTTGCAACATAACACGGAAGCCCTTTTGTACTGTCGGCGTTCGCCGGATGACCGCGACAATGACAGCGTAGAGAATCAGGCCATGATATTGCGCGAATACGCAAACGACAACAAGTTTAGTATCGTGGACGTTTATCAGGATGACGAATACCGAGGTATGACATTTGACCGCCCCGACTTCATCCGTATGATGGGCGATTTAAGAAAAAGGCGGGGAAATGTAGTCATTATCAAAGACTTATCCCGTTTGGGCCGCGATCACATTCAAGTCGATCTGTTCCGCGAGGTAGAGTTTCCGCAGATGGGAGTACGGCTGATCGCCGTTGCCGATAATTATGATGGCGCGAACCTCACCCACAGCGCGAACAGTATGGCGCAGGTAAAAGGATTGTTCAACGAGTGGCACGCCGCAGAGGCAAGCGTAAAAGTGCGCGATGTTTTTAAGGCCAAACGTGAAGCGGGACAATATATTGCACAAGTGCCTTTTGGTTACAAGCGCAATCCGCTGGATAAACACAAGCTGATGATCGACGAGGAAGCGGCGAAAATTGTACGGCGCATATATGATATGGCGGCTGTGGGTAGTGGGTATGAACGGATCGCAAAGATTCTTACCAACGAAAAAACACTGACCCCCACAGCACATTATGGGCGCAAATCATGGTCGCCCCACAAAAGGCCGTATGACTGGCACTACTCAACAGTCCGTACCATTCTCAACAATGCGGCATATTTAGGCCATACGGTGCAGGGCCGGTACACCACCGTTTCATACAAGGTGAAAAAGGTTGTAAAGATACCGCAGGAACAATGGGTATGCGTGAAAAACACGCATGAGCCGATTGTTTCACAAAAAGTATGGGATATGGTGCAAGCTCTTGTTCACAAGCGAAAGCGTTCCACCAAACGCGGAGCGCCGCATATATTCGCCGGATTGCTGCGTTGTGCGGATTGTGGGAATACCTTATCAAAAAACGCAAAAGATATTTTTGGTTGCTGGCAGTATCGGACAAAGGGCAAAGGAAATTGTACCAACCATCATATCACGATGGAAAAGTTAAAGGCGGCGGTACTGGCAAGCATCCGCAAAGTGTCCGAGGAAATCCGGCAGGATAAGGACGGCTTCATATCCCGGCTTTCCGGCATTGGTGACAAGCAGCGACGGCTGAAAATCGAAGCGGCCCAAAGGGAGCGAAATAAGATAGAAAAGCGACTTCCCGAAATTCTCATTTTGATCCAAAAAGCGTTTGAGCAAAACGCAGGCGGCAAACTGCCCGATGACATTTACGCCGATATGATGGATGGGTACAAAACGGAGCGCGACGGCTTAACCGCAAAGCTGGACAGCCTAAAAGTCACCATTGACGAAGCCGAACAGGAGAGTGGAAACATTCAGGAGTTTACGGAACTGATTGTAAAGTACATTGATATACAGGAGCTTGACAGCGCGATCGTCCATGAACTCATAGAAAAAATAGTTGTCCACCAAGCACAGCGCGTTGATGGACAACGTAAGCAAGAAATTGATATTTATTATCGTTTTGTAGGACAATTATAACTTTATGTCTTTATCAGCGTCACACCCCGGTCTACGCCGGGGGATTTTTATTGTGCGGCTGTTGACAGGCAGAGCAAGGCAGGTGCTGCGGTTATCCTGCGAGGTTAGGCGCAAAGAGAGCTTCCACAGCATGGTTTGATTTCCCCCTGTATTTATCATATGCCTAATGTTTTTTCCCCTGCCATGTTAATTTCCATAGCAGGGAAGCGCCCTTTCCAAAAACTTTTTGGGCTGTGGCAGGGTATCCGCAAGAAGCGTCGATATAGAAAGAATGAAACGCCGGGACGCAGTGCAAGCCATATGGCCAGAATATGAATAAACTGTTAATAATGCGAAAATAGATGCGTTTTGGGGCGTTTGTTTGTGGAAACCCGCGCAAAATGGTGCTATAATGGCTTTATGTTTGGATATGTTACGCCGCTGGTC
Source organism: Christensenellaceae bacterium OttesenSCG-928-K19 (assembly GCA_030266015.1). GTDB lineage: Bacteria > Bacillota > Clostridia > Christensenellales > Christensenellaceae > UBA5399. The sequence continues at coordinate 8,981 of JAJDHD010000021.1, forward strand.
TGTGAAATGAAGGTGTGCGAGCACGAGCTTTATCAGGCATACTACTGCGGGCTTTGCAAAGTTCTGCAAAAAAAGTATCATAAAAGCATTGTGCTCAACTACGATTGCACTTTTATTTATGTGCTGGGAGACAGCCTGAGGTATGAGGATACGGATGTGAAGCCGTGCAAGTGCATGTTGCATCCCATCAAAAAAAAGCAGGCGGTAAGCTCGGCGGCGGCGGAATACGCGGCTGATGTGAACCTGCTGCTTGCATTTGCCAAGCTGCGGGATGATGAATTTGACAGCCGGTCGCTGAAGGCAAGGCTGCGGCTGCCGTTTTATAATGGCGCATACCGCAGGGCAGAACAAAGCCTGCCGGAGATTGCGCGCATGATGGGCGAAACGGAGCGCGCCCTGCGTGAGCTGGAAAGGGCGGGCAGCGCAGACACGGACGAGACGGCGGATACCTACGCAAAGCTGTTTGGCAATATACTGATGGATCTGGATGTGGTGCAATCGCACATCCTGTATGACATAGGCTATAGCATGGGGCGGTGGGTGTACCTGATCGACGCGTTTGACGACATTGGGCAGGACATCAAAAACTGCGAATATAATGTGTTTGTGAATAAATACGGGATCAAAGAAGAGATTCCGCAGCAGGTAAAGGAAGAAGTGGAGTTTAACTTCAACTTCACGCTGTCGCAGGCGATGGCGGCGCTAGACAAGCTGGAGCTGAAAAAGAACCGCGGGATTTTAAAAAACATCATCTGCCTCGGCATGAAGGAACGGACGCGGCAGGTGCTCGGAAAAGGAAGCATGGATGAATCCATACCAAGTGCTGGGCGTTGAGCAAAACGCCTCTGAAGAAGAAATAAAAACAGCATATAGAAAATTGGTGAAAAAATACCACCCGGACAGGTTTGAGCACGGCAGCAGGGAGCAGGCGGCCGCCGCGGAAAAGCTAAAGCAGGTGAACGCCGCGTATGATATGGTTACCAAGGTAAAGCAGGGTAACTATAACTGGAGCGGCGCGCCCCAGTTTACCGAAGTGCGCGCGGCAATACAGCGCGGCGCGATTGGCCAGGCAGAGTCTTTGCTGAACAGCATGGCTGAGCGGCCAGCCGAGTGGCATTACCTGATGGGGGTTGTTCTTTTGCGGCGGGGATGGTATGATGGTGCGGGCCAGCATTTCAAAAAGGCCTACCAGATGGATCCGGGCAACAAGGAATATGAAAACGCCATGCGTGCTATGACGCAATCGGCGGGGATGTATGCCGATTTTGGCGACGATGACCAAGGCGTGAGGATGAACAACACCATGTGCAAGGTTTGCGCGTGCTGCGCCTGCCTGGGGTGCCTGGGAAGCAATATGTTTTGCCCCTGGATGTGCTGTTGCTGATGACGATATACAGGAAGGGAAAATTGGTTGAATGCGTAACCGTACGCAGGTAAAAGCAATAAAAGCAAGCGTTGTTTTGATGTTTGGCGCGTTGACGTTGCTGTTCGTATATATGGCGAATGTGGCGCCTTTTTTACGTGTGCTGTTATTTTTTCTTTCCTCGGTTTTTATCATGGGGATTATGCTGGAGCAAATGTATGGCTCGGCGTTTTTGGCATTTGGCATTGTGACGTTCGTTGGGTTTATACTGGTGCCGGATAAAGCGGGTATGCTGCCTTATCTTTTATTCTTTGGGCACTATGGGATATTTAAGTATTTTGCGGACAACAACCTGCATGGTGGAACAAAAGTAGCGTTAAAACTCGTCTATTTTAATATATGTGCGGCTGCTATTTACTTTTTTGGCGGCGGATTCCTGCTGGCGCTGTTGCCATGGGAGCTGCCCGTGTGGCTGCTCATTGTTTTGGCAGAAGCAATATTCTTGCTTTATGACTGGCTGTTTGGCAAGCTTACCACAGGGTATTTTGCCAACATGAGGCCCCGGCTCACCGGCGGCAGCAGCTATGGATGAGGAGAACGGGTGAAATGGACGGAGCCATCTATGAAGTGGCGGCGTATGCCATGCGATACTGGTTTATTCTGGTTATTGTAGGCATTCTCGTCGCATCTATCTATATATCCTATAAGCAATACAATGAAAAAAAATATGTGAAGGGCGCTATGAGCAAGTTCTTTGGCTACCTGGAGATTGTGGGCGGGCCAGAGGAATTCATTGGCGACCGTTTTGGCGTGCGCGAGCAAAACACGATTGGCAGCTCGCAGCACGCGGATATTATATTGCCGGACAAAACGGTGCTTGCCACGCACGCGCTGCTTTATGTGGAGGAGGGGGACATGATCCTGTCGCCCACGTCTAGGTCGGACACGCGTATCAACAGCCGCAGGGCGATTAACCAGCACAAGCTGAAAACAGGGGACATCATCTCGATTGGCGATGTGGATTTTTATGTTTATATCAAAAGGACGAGGATAGGCAATGATTCTTAAACGGTATGGCGCGGGGCTGATCTTAACATTTATGATTTTGTTTTTGCTGACGGCAATGCTGCTTTTGTCCTTTCAGGACGGCCCGTTTGACGGCGGCGTGTTTTTGTGGGGGGTTATCCTTGCCGCTGTGATTGTGCTGCAATACAATATCCTCTCGGCAGTGTTTAAGCATATAGACCGCATTACGCTGCTCATAGCGGATTTTTTGTGTATCATTGGCTTTGTGATGCTGTACCGCATGAACCCGGAGGCGGGCGAGCGGCAGTTTATGTGGATTGTGGTCGGCAATATTGCGATGGTGGCGGCGCTTATCATCATCAAGCGTGTGCGCGATTTTGGCAGGGCAAACTGGTGGTTTATGCTGCTGGGCATCCTGTTGCTGGGCATTACACTGGTGCTTTCTACCTCGCAGCTGGGCGCGAACAACTGGCTGAAGATTGGCCCGTTTAAATTCCAGCCGAGTGAATTTGTCAAGGTGCTGTTTTTGATTGTGACGGCGTACTTTCTTTCCACACGGCAGAGAAAGCGTGATATGTGGCCATACTTCCTGTTTACCATTGCGTGCGTGGGCATATTGGTGCTGTCTACAGACCTTGGCGCGGCGTTGCTTTTTGCCGGCACGTTTTTGATTGTGTTTTATGTGGGGACGGGCAATCTCGGCATTACACTGCTTTCCATCGGCGCGTTCGCGGGCGGGGCGTATGCGAGCTATTATCTGTTTGACCATGTTAAAACACGGGTGGAGATTTGGCAGGACCCGTGGGCGGCCTATGAGGGCAAGGGTTACCAGATTGTGCAGGGGCTGCTTGCCATTGCGAGCGGCGGCGTGCTGGGAACCGGCCTGGGCAACGGTATGCCCACCTCTATTCCGGTACACGAGACCGACTATATCTTTGCGGCGATTGCCGAGGAATTTGGGCTGATTGTGGCTGTGGCGCTCATTGCGTTTTACCTTGTGTTTATTGTCCGTGGTATTTTGATTGCCATGGACGCGCGCGCAAAGTTTGACAAGCTGCTGGTATTTGGATCCACCTGTATGCTGGCGCTGCAAAGCTTTATCATCATCGGCGGCGTGATTAAGCTGATCCCGCTTACCGGTATCACAATGCCGTTTGTAAGCCTGGGGGGTAGCTCTATGATTTCCTCCATGATGCTGTTGGGTATTATAGAAGGCGTGGCGCAGAAAAACGGCGAACTGGACGAGGCCGAGCTTGCGGAGATGGGGGGCGGCATAGAATGAAGAAAAAGAATGCTATGAATAAACATATGCAGGGTATGCTCGCCATCTTCATCGCTATGTTTGTGGCATTGGGCAGCTATCTCACTTATTCTATGGTGACGTATGGCGACGAGTGGTTTTCCACCTCCTACAACCCGAGGATTTCCGCCGCCCGCAACATTGCGGACGCGGGCAGTATTTATGACAGAAACGGAACGCGGCTGGCGTGGTCGGAGGGCGACAAGCGGCAGTATGCGGAGGATGGCGACATGCGCAGGGCGGTCAGCCATATTGTGGGCGATGTGCACGGTAAGTCACTGGGCGCGGAGAATTATTTTGCCAAATACCTGTACGGGATGGACAAGGGCATATTGGACAAGCTGGAAACGGGCAGCAGGGGCGCGGATGTGTACCTGACAATAGACGCGGAGCTGTGCCGGTATATCTATAACAACATGGAATACAACGGCGCGGTGGTGGTGATGAACTACCAGACGGGCGAAATCCTTGCCAGCGTAAGCGCGCCCACCTTTGACCCAAGCACGCTGGGGGAGATTACGCCGGAGGACGAGGAAGGGTCGGAATACCTGAACCGTGTGACGCAGGGACGGTATCCGCCCGGGTCTACCATGAAGATACTGACCACTGCAGCGGCGCTGGAGAGCGGCGTGACAGGCATGGAGATCGACTGCTCGGGCAGTGCGGTGATCGGTGGGCAAAAGGTTACCTGCCCCACGGATGGCGGGCACGGGCATGTGGATTTCACCTCCGCGTTTGAACGGTCGTGCAATATTTATTATGCTTATCTCTCGGTGGAGCTGGGCGGCAGTAATATGTTGGCTACGGCGAACCAGTTTGGCTATAATTATGAGTTTAAGTTCCCGGATTTCAACATGCTGAAAAGCAATTTTGAGGTGTCGGGCGAAAGCGGCGACCTCGCGTGGGCGGGGATTGGCCAATATACCGATCTTGTAACGCCCATGCACAACATGCTGGTTTCCGCGGGCGTGGCAAACGGCGGTACGGTGGCGCAGCCCAACACCCTGCTGGATGTGCGGTATGGCACAAGCAGCATATACGATTATTCCACCGCGCAATTCCGCAGCATTATGAGCGCGGGCACGGCAAGCACGCTAGCGGGGCTGATGCGCGGCACGGTGGATCACGGCACAGCCACAAGCGCGGACATCGACGCCACAACGATGAACGGAAAGACGGGCACGGCGGAGTTTGTGGAGAATGGGCAGGTGAAGAACCATTCCTGGTTTGTGGGCTACTCGCAGGATGCTTCGCACCCGCTTGCCATTGCGGTGATATTGGAGGGCGCGGGGTATGGCTCGCGCTATGCCACGCCGCTGGCTGGGCAGGTGATAAGCAAAGCGGTGGAACTGGGGTATTGAAGGCAAGCGAGTTAGATGATGATGCGGGCTGTGTAAATTTTGAAGAAAGTATGGGGTGTTGATTACCTCTGGCGGGTACCTTTTGGCGCAAAAGGTACGAAAACTCGGGGCGTTCCGAATTCGCCCCGAACCCCAAAGCGGCCTGCCGCGGGAGGTTGGAGTATACCTGTGGAGGTATGGGTATTCCTTAAGGGTTGTGCAATACAGCCGATTATGAATATACCATACGACGTTAAGGTTTCGCCGCAGGCGATTTATGCCTCCGGCGGCCTAAGGGAATGTTTGAAAAGCCTCCTTTAGGAATCCCTTGAAACAGTACGCTCCCAAGCAGATTTGTGAAAAAAGACATAGTGTATCCCCCAAAAGGGTGCCGGAGATATTTCATGAACGAAAAAATCAAAAAGAGAATAAAAAACCTGCCTACCACGCCCGGCGTGTATATTATGCGCAACGCGGACGGGGATGTGATTTATGTGGGCAAGGCGCGTGTGCTGAAAAACCGCGTGCGCCAATACTTCACAAACGAGCAGCAGCTTGCCAAGGTGGCGGCCATGGTTTCGCGCGTGGATGATTTTGAATATATCATTACAGATACTGAGCTGGAGGCGCTGATTCTAGAAGGCAACCTCATAAAGCAATACCGGCCATATTACAATATACTGTTAAAGGACGACAAGCAGTTTCCCTATATCCGTATCGATTTAAATGAAGCATACCCGCGTGTGGAGGTGGTGCGAAGCGTGAAAAAAGACGGCGCGAAATATTTTGGGCCGTTTATTGCCGCACATGTGATAAAGGACGTGCTGGATGATATTTACCGGCTGTATCCCTTAAGAAGCTGCAAGAAGGATATCAAGCGTGCCATAGAGCGCAAGGAACGCCCCTGCCTGAACTATGAAATGGGACGGTGCTGCGGCCCGTGCACGGGCAATAGAAGCGAAGAAGAGTACATGGAAATGGTGAAGGAGGTCATCCGCGTTATAACGGGTGACAAGGGCGCGCTTAAAAAGGAGCTGGCACAGCAAATGGAGCAGGCCGCGGAGGGCATGAACTACGAGCTGGCGGCAAACCTGCGCGACCGCATTAAGCTGATTGACCGCATACGCGAAAAGCAGAAGGCGGGCTTTCCTAATCTGGATGACAAAGACGTATTTGCGTTGGATACGGGCAAGGAAACAGCGGTGGTGCAGGCGTTTTTGTTCCGGGATGGCAAGCTTTCCTATGCGCGCAAGTATTATATGGATTTTGACGGCGAGGAAAAAGCGGAGATTATGGGCAGCTTTTTGGAGCAATACTACATGGAGAAAAGCGGAATTCCCAAGAGCATTTATGTGACGCCCCGACCGGAAGGTACTGCGCTTTTGATGGAATGGCTGACGGAAAAACGTGGCAGCAATGTGAAAATTATGGAGGCGCAGCGCGGGGACAATAAAAAGCTGCAGGATTTAGCGCGAAAAAACGCAGGCGACGCCATCAAGATAAAAGAAGGCGCGCAAAAGCAGCGCGAGCTTGCGACGGGCAACCTGGCGAATGCACTAGGGCTTAACAGGGAGCTGCGCCGCATAGAGTGTTATGATATCTCTAACACGCAGGGAACGGATAATGTGTCCTCTATGGTGGTGTTTACGGATGGTAAGCCGGACAAAAAGAAGTATCGCACCTTTAAAATAAAAACAGTGGAGGGGGCAAACGATTTTGCCTCTATGAATGAAACGCTGGAGCGCAGGTTGCTTCGGGGTGTGGAGGGTGACGAAGCGTTTTTGCCCATGCCCGACCTTGTCATCATAGATGGGGGAAAGGGGCAGCTTTCGGCCGCGGTAGACGCGCTTGCCGCGGTTGGGTGCGACGATATCCCGGTGGTGTCGCTCGCCAAAAAAGAAGAGGAAATTTTCATCCCCGGGCAGCAGGAGAGCATATTGCTGAAGCTGGGCAGCCCGGAATTTCGCCTGGTTACCGGCATACGCGACGAGGCGCACCGCTTTGCGGTGGGGTATCACAGGAAACTGAGGGAAAAGCGGATCAAAAAAAGCGAGCTGGATGATGTGCCGGGTGTGGGGAACAACCGCAAGCGGCTTTTGCTGCGGTATTTTGGCAGCCTGAAAAAAATAAAGGAAGCAAGCCTGGACGAAATAAAGGCGGTGAAGGGAATCCCGCAGAATGTGGCGGAGACAGTTTTTAATGCGCTGCGCGGAAGGTAGATATCAGGAATTCTCCCATGTAAAGCAATCCAGCACATGGTCGTTTACCATTCCGATAGATTGCATAAACGCATAGATGATGGTGGGGCCTACGAATTTGAAGCCTAGCTTTTTCATATCCTTGCTGATTTGCTCTGCGAGCGGCGTAGAGGCAGGCACATCGGACAGCTTTTGCCGGTTGCCCATAATGGGCTGCCCGTCTACATACCGCCACAAAAACGCATCGAGTGTGCCATATTGCTCCTTCACGCGAAAATAAGCGTGTGCATTGGCCACCGCGGCTTGCACCTTTAGGCGGTTGCGGATAATGCCCGGATTTTGCAGCAGGGAATTGATTTTGTCCTCTTTGTATCCCGCGATCTTTTGGGGATCAAAGCTGTCGAATGCGGCGCGCATTGCTTCCCTTTTTTTGAGTATGGTCAGCCAGCTCAGGCCGGCTTGCATACATTCCAGCATTAGGCGCTCGAATAGCTCCCGATCATCATGCACTGGACGGCCCCATTCCTCGTCGTGGTATTGAAGCTCTAGCGGGTGATTGGCCCAGCCGCACCGTGTTTTTTTAATTTGGCTTGTCATATTGTCTCCTTTGGCCGCACAAAAAGGATACCCCCATGCAGGAGTATCCTTTTGAGTTAACAAATTAGGATGGGGTTATTCACCGAAGTTGTTGTCTACAAGCTCCACCAGCGCGGCAACCGCTTCTTTTTCGTCTTTGCCGTTGGCGAACACATAGATAGACTCCCCGTATTTTACACCAAGGGATAACAGGCCCATGATACTTTTTGCATTGATTTTCTTGTTAGAAAACTCAATGAGGATCTGGGAGTCGAACTGATTGGCAACCTGCACAAAGCTCGCCGCGGCTTTGGCCTTCAGGCCGTCATAATTGTTGATAACTAATTCCTTGTAGATCATGGTAAATCCTCCTTTGATAATGATTCCGCTATTTGCTTGATTTTCCTCAACCGGTGGTTCATGCCGGATTTTGTTGTCCCGCCAAGTTCGCAAAGCTCCTGCAAAGTGGCTTCCGGGTTTTCCAGCCGCAAGATTGCCGCTTCCCTTAAGCTGTCGCTTAACTTCTCAATACCCGTTTTCTGCTCAATGATGTGAATGCTTTGAAGTTGCGCCATAGCAGCATTGACAGTTTTATTAATATTGGCTGTTTCGCAGTTTACGGCGCGGTTTACATTGTTGCGCATTTCCTTGAGGATGCGAACGTTTTCCAGATTGAGGATGGAGGTGTGCGCACCGATCAATGCCAGCAGGGATACGATGCTGTCTCCTTCATTCAAGTATACCACATAATTTTGCTTTCTGTGAATAGTTTTTGCTTTTATTTGAAAATATTCCAGTATGCTGCACAACAACCGGGAAAACGACTCTGAATTTACCACAAATTCAAAGTGGTAATTCTTTTTGGGGCTGGAGACGGTTCCCCCGCCCAAAAACGCACCACGCAGCATGGCAATCTTGCAGCATTCCTTTTCCGTAAGGTAACCGGGCGGCGTTGCGTCGGTCAGCAGGTTGCCTTCTATTCCCAGCGCGGCAAGCAACAGGGGTGCGTCCTTTGCGACCACAGTGTAGGTGTTTATTTTTTTTAGCTGGTTCTCCTTTATGAGAACCTCGGCCTCCAGCTTAAGCACGCGGGTGAGCGTGTCAAAAATACGCTTTGCCACCGCTTTGTTCTCTGTGTTGTACAAAAGATGCACGCCGGAGGAGTTGATGGAAAGATTGCCGCACACAAACGTGATGGCGCAAAGCTCGGCCATAACGCAGCAATCATCCTGCGAAAGCTGGCATATTTCATTTTTTGCGGATGCAGAAAAAGATTCCATGCGATACCCCCGTCAGGTTAGGTTTGCACCGATTTTTCCAGGTTCAGGTCGCGGTGCTCCAGCGTCACCTTCATGCCGGCGTCCTTTAACCGAAGGAACAAGTCCTCCGCTATGGCGACGCTCCTGTGCATGCCGCCCGTGCAGCCAATGCCGATGACAAGCTGCTTTTTGTCCTCGGTGATAAAGTGAGGGGCAAGCGCCGTGACGAGCGAGGTTAGCTGCGAAAGGAAAAATTGCGACTGGTCGAAGGAGAGGACGAAATCACGTACCTCCGGGTCAAGGCCGCTTTGGTCGCGCATACCGGGTACATAAAATGGGTTTTCGATAAACCGCATGTCAAACACCATGTCTGCATCAATAGGGATGCCGCGCTTGTAGCCAAACGAAAGGATGGATACCAGCAGGCGGTTGTCGTCCCCGGCGGAGTAGATGTTATCCAGCACGCGCCGCAGCTTCATCACGTTATAGGTTGTGGTGTCGATTACGTGGTTGGCAATATCCTTCAAGGGTTGCAGCTTGAGGCGTTCTGTTTGTATGCCTGTCAAAATCTCGCCGCTGCCCGATACGGGGTGGTTGCGGCGCACCTCTTTGAACCGTTTTACAAGCTCTTCGTCCGAAGCGTCCAAAAACAGGATGTTTAGGCGCAGGTCCATTTGCTTGAGTGTATCTATTGCCCCGTAGATGGAATCAAAGAAATCACCCATGCGTGTATCCACCGCCACGGCGACCTTGCTGCGAAAGTGGCCGTGCTGCATACAAAGCTCCGCGAATGTGGGGATAAGCTCGGGCATCAGGTTGTCTACGCAATAATAACCGAGATCCTCCAGCCTGCGCAGTGCGGAAGAACGCCCGGCACCCGAAAGCCCGGTAACAATGGTGAAGTGCATTATTTTTTTACTCTCTGTGTTTGCCATATGCTTTATTCCTCCGCATTAATAATTTGAGAAGCCTGAAGCCCGGCCTGCTGCGCCCGCTCGAGTGCGGCGGCGAAATCGCCCACACGGTCGGGAGAATGCGCGTCGCTGCCGATGACGAATGTTACGCCCGTTTGGGCACAGGCGATAAGCTCGTCCACTGTAAACTCCGGGTGCTTGGCGTTAATCTCCAGCGCTGTGCCGTGTTCCTTTGCCGCCTTTGCCACGGCAATTTTGTCTATGGGCAGCCCATAGCCGGGATGCGTTATAATGTCGATTTTGTTTTTTTCGATTGCGGCAATATAAGCTGCGGTATTGAGGGCGACAGACTTGACACTGTGTCGCTTTGGCAGCAGGAATTGCCTTGCGCTTTTGAAATCGCTGCACCGCACCATTTTGTGGTAGCCAAACATTTTCAAATCAAATGAGTCTTCATATCCCTCCGGGATATCTACCTTGCCGTCCAGAGACAAAAGGTTCAGCTCTACATTGGAGAGAACGTCGATCTTTCCGGCGTATTTCGCTTTGATATCGCCAATTTCCTGCAAATAGCGGTCTACATCGCGTATGCTGTAGAATATATGGTCAAATCCATGGTCGCTGATGGCGATGGCGCGAAGGCCTTTGTCAATCGCTGCACGCACATTGTCTTCTATGCTGCCTGTGCCGTGGCTGTGCCTGGTATGCGTGTGCAGGTCGCTGACAATCCGCATTATTCAAATTCCCCCCACAGCTTTATCTCGGGCTCCAGCGTTACGTCTGTGCGGTCCGCCACAATGTGCTGCACCTCGCGGAGCAGGGAGAGGATATCCTGAGAAGTGGCGTTGCCGGTATTAATAATAAACCCGGCGTGCTTTTCCGAAACCTGCGCGCCGCCCACGTTTTTTCCCTTCAGGCCGCATTTCTCAATGAGCGCGCCCGCGTAATGCCCCTCCGGTCGCTTGAACGTGCTGCCCGCGCTTGCGTATTCCAGTGGTTGCTTTTGCCGCCGCCTATCCGCGTATTCCGCCATTAGGGTACGGCTTTGCTCCGGATCGCCCGGCGTAAGGTCGAAAGAAACGGCAAGGACGGTATAGTCCTTTTCCTCTATAACGCTGTGCCGGTAAGAAAAATCCATTTGCCCTGCGGACAGCACAGAGGGTTGTCCGTCTGGTTTTAACACAAGGACAGCGGTGACGAGGTCGCCCAGCTCGCCGTCATAAGCCCCGGCATTCATGCACACGCCGCCGCCCAGGGTGCCGGGAATACCCGCGGCAAACTCCAGACCGGTTAGGCTGTGCGCGACAGCTTTGTTTGCAATATCCTTCAGGGAAACGCCTGCGTCCGCGCGCAGTGTGTTTCCGTTTGCGACAATATCTCCATATGCCAGCTTGACAATGGCACCGCGAAATCCCTTGTCGGAAACAAGCAGGTTGGAACCGCGCCCCATAATATGGAAGGGCACGCCTTCGCTTTTTAATAGGGTGAAGACAGAGGCAAGCTCGCCCACATTCTGCGGCATAATGAGCATATCTGCCGGGCCGCCTGTGCGGAAGGTTGTGTGCCGGTTCATGGGTTCGTTTTCCAGGATATACCTGTCCTGCAAAATGCCGAAGAAAATTTTGCGGTCTATTTTCATGATTGCTGTATTACATCCATAATATTCTGTGCCAGTCCTTCGCCTCCACCCTGGCCAATGCTCTTTAGCCGGAAATTCATGGCGGCAACCTCCATAACAATGGCAACGTTTCTGCCCGGGCGAACAGGCAACGTAATTTGTGGCACCTTAACGCCCAGCAGTGTAATGTGGTTTTCTGCAGTGCCGATTCGGTCGATGTCTTTGATATCACCCGGCTCCAGATGGATGGAGAGCGTGATTGTTTTGTCCTTTACAATGGAGCCCATGCCATACAGCACGGAAACGTCGATAATGCCGATGCCGCGAATTTCCATCATGTGCCGGATGATATCCGGCGAGCGGCCCACCAGTGTATCGTCTGAAAGCTTGTGGATTTCCACCACGTCATCCGCCGCAAAACGGTGTCCGCGTTTTACCAGCTCCAGCGCGGTTTCGCTTTTGCCCACACCACTGTCGCCCGTGATAAAAATACCCACGCCGTATACGTCCATCAGCCCGCCGTGGCGCGAGATGGAGGGGGCAAGTATTTCGTCAAGGTAAATGGAGGTTTTGTGGCTGAGCTTGGTTGTGGTGAGGCCAGACATTAAAACGGGCACGTTGTGCTTACGCGCGGCCTCCAGGAAATCGTCCGGCGGCGTAAGGTTCCTGCCGATGAGCACGCAGGGGATGGGGCTGCCGAAGAATTTTTCCAGTACCTTTTTGCGTACCGTCGGATCCATTGTTTGCAGGTAGGTCATCTCCACCATACCAAACAGCTGGATGCGGTTGACGGCAAAATACTCAAAGAACCCCGCCATCTGAAGCCCGGGGCGGTTCAGGTCACTGGAATCGACCTCCGCCACCTCACGCGAGCCCATATAGACGATGTTGAGGTTGATTGCCTTGGCCAAGTCTGTCATTTTCACAATGCGTTTCATTTTCTTCTCCTATGTCAGGACATATTTATCAAGCGCTTTTGCAACGCCGCTTTCCTCATTGCTGGCCGTGACATAATCGGCTATTTGCAGTACTTCGGGAATCGAATTTGCCATGGCGATGCCAAGGCCGGCGTATTTGAGCATACCGATATCCACCTCGCTGTCCCCAATGGCGACAATCTGCTGCTGCTCCACATCAAGCTTGCCCGCGATAAAGGCGAGCGCGCGTTCCTTGGAGGCCTCCATGCTAAATACCTCCAGGTATTTGCTGTGGGAGGATAAAATCTGCAGGTCGGGGAAGGTGGCCGCAAGCTCCTTGCGGTATTCCCTCAGGTTCTCCGGTTCGTCTATGAGTAATATTTTTGACGCGAGCAGTGGTTCCTTTGCGAGCAGGCCGGGGTCTTCTATCCCCTGCAGGCCGCCCATTTGCTCATAATAATCAGTATAATGGCTACGCGTTACATAATAAAACCCGTCATCCAAAAACACTTGGAAGTAAATGCCACGTGTGGCAGCCCAGCGGACAACCTGCTTGGCGAGTATGGGTGAGACGGGATTGGAAAAGACCACTTCCCCATCTGGATCCACCACCTGCGCGCCGGCACAGGAGATTGTGTAGCCGTGGAGGCCGGTTTGCCCGGCGATTTTTTCAATGCTTTGGTAAATTCTTCCGGAGGCGATGACGATATGCAGCCCCGCGCGTTCCGCCCGCTTAATTGCGTCAAGGTCCGCGCCGGATATTTTCTTTTGTGGGTCCAATAGTGTGTCGTCGAGGTCGAGTGCGATCAGTTTATATGCCATACAAAATTCAGTCCTCTCTTTCATCGTTTATTATACAGTATAATTTCTGATTTGTGAAGGGAGGAAGATGCGCAGTACATGCAAAAAAACGCTCTGGAAACGGAGGACGGCAGGAGCGGGCAATATAAATGCGGCGAAGGAAGGGCGCTGCGAAGCCGGGTGCCGCAAAGATGGGTACAGCCAGCATGAGCACCCATGGTATAGCTGCCGGCGCGAAGCGGTTGTGGCTTTGCCTGCCAAGCAAAAAAGAAAGAAGGGGCGGATTGCACCCGCGTGCGGTGAGGTGTTAGTTCAATGCTGTATAAATATCCTTTACGCTGTTTAAAATATAATCCGGCGCGACGTCGCCTTGCTCAATGTCCTCATAGCCAATCTCGCCGGAGAGCACGGCAATGCCGTTGATTCCGCCGTTTACCGCGGTTTTGATATCGGTGTACAACCGGTCGCCCACCATAGCTGTTTTGCCGGGGGCAACGCCGGTATATGCCAATATAAAGTCGACGGTTTCCTTGAACGGCTTGCCCACAAAAATAGGCTCTACGCCCGTGGCATGTGTAATCATGGCGGCCATGGAGCCGCAATCCGGCCAGAAGCGGCCGCCCTCCAGCGGGCATACGCGGTCGATGTTTGTGGCAAGGAAGGGTACGCCATCTGACACAAGGCGGCAGAGCGCGTCGGCTTTTTCGAAGGAATAGGTGGTGTCGAAGCCAAGGACGGCAAAATCTGCCGTGTGGCAACCGGGCGCAAGTAAGGTGACCCCCGCGGCCTCAAACTGCTTTTCCAGTTCGGGCGTGCCCGCGAGATAGATGCTGGGCGTTTCCTTCCGTGTTTTGATATAATGCAGCATCACGTCGCCCGACGTCATGATGTGCTTGGGGGTGATGCCTTTAAACCCCAGGCGCTCCAGCTTTTTTACATAACCCTCCCGCGCCTTGGAGGAGTTGTTGGTGAAAAAATAAAACTGGATGCCACGCTGCTGGAACAGGCTGATCATCTCGTGCGCGCCGTCGATGGGCGTGTCGCCAAGGCAGATGGTGCCGTCCATATCCAGCACATAACATTCGATGTCTTTAAGATCTGCGGCCTGCGGGTTAATTTTTCCAAGTTTTTGGCTCATGGCTTTGATTCTCCTTTGTGGTTTGGCGGGGGTTACGTAAAAAAACTGCGGCAAACCGGCTGCCGCAGCTTTTGGAAGTATCGTTTTATTTCTGGTTTTCGGACATGATTTTGTATTCCTCGTACAGGTCGACGGGGAACACGATCTCGCGGGAGAGTGCTTCGTCGATATCCTCGTCCAAAATTTGGTTGTCGCGGATGCCCACAACGCGGTTGCCGATGCCTTTGTTAAGAAGCTGCACGGCATGGGCGCCCATCCTGGTGGCGCGGAACCTGTCTGCCATGGTGGGGTTGCCGCCGCGCTGGATGTAGCCAAGCACAATCGCCTTTGCGTCCAGGCTGGCTTTTGCCTTCATATAATTTGCCACGGCCTCGCCCTTGCCCGCGCCCTCGGCAATCAGCACAATGCTGGTCATCTTTCCTTTGATGCGGCTGGCAATGATTTTTTCGCAAACATAATCAATGTCAAATTCTATCTCGGGGATCATGAGATGCTCTGCGCCGCCTGCCAGTGCCGCGTAAAGCGCAATGTCGCCGCATTTGTTACCCATGACCTCAATAACGCCCACGCGCTCGTGCGATTCCATAGTGTCGCGGATGCGGGACATTTCCTGGATTACGCCGTTTACCGCGGTGTCAAAGCCGATGGTAAAGTCTGTATAGGCAAGGTCGTTGTCGATGGTGCCGGGGATGCCGATGGTGGGCACGCCCAGGTGGGAGAGGACGCGCGCGCCCTGAAAGCTGCCATCTCCACCGATGACCACAAGGCCGGAGATGTCGAAGGCTTTGATTACCTGCAACGCTTTTTTCTGGCCTTCCTCTGTTTTAAAATCCTCACACCGCGCCGTTTTTAAGATAGTGCCGCCTTTTTGCACGATGCCGTCCACGTCTTCTGTTTTTATCCTGTCTACACGGCCGTCGATAAGTCCGGCATAGCCCTTGGTGATGCCCATGACGGAAAAACCGGCTGCATCAGCCGCCATCACAACGGACCGAATGCCCGCGTTCATACCCGGGGTATCCCCGCCGCTTGTTAAAATCCCAATTCTTCTTTTCATTCGATTGTACCTCTATTCCTGCTCCTGTATCCTTGCGCCTGTGTGAACCGTGATGGTTTTTTCAGGCGTTTGGCCGCTTTTTTTATATTCACCGTCTATTCTAACAAAAATATGGAAGGAATACAATAATGGATGTGATTATTTAACGACGATGTTTTCTTCGCCGAGATACTCGTTTAGAAGGTCAATTAAATCGGCGCAGTAGCGAACGCTGCGCCCGCCGCACAGCTTGTACTTTTGGCCGGTTTTTTCCACGAACACCACAATGCTGTTTTCACCGGGGTGGTGTGTGGTGATGGCAAGGAGGCCGTCTACATCACAGCCTTCTTTATCTGGAATTTTGGCATAAAGCTGCTTGCCCTTGAAAAACGCTTCATCCGGTTTGTATTTTGATACTTCCTCTGCCAATAATTCGATGCCGTTTGCTGCTGTCACTGTAATTTTCCCCTTTACGTTTATAATGGCGTCATTGACAAGCAACGCCTCGCTTTGCGCGAAGGTGGCAGGGAACACAATGACGCCGATTTGCGCGCCCATGTCCTCCAGGACAATGTTTGCCATGTTTTTGTTGTTTTGCCTTGTGCGGCGCACACGTACAGATGTGACGATACCCAGAAGCTCCACCACTTTGCCGTCGTATTCGTACATACTAGCTTCGCTTTCTGCGGTGGCCATAATTTGCGTGATGGAATCCCTGCGGGCATTGAGGCTGTCCTTAAGGTCGTCTAACGGATGGCCGCTGATGTACAGCCCGGTCATTTCCTTTTCCAGGGAAAGGAGCTTTGATTTTGGATATTCATCTAAATCCGGCAGCTCTGTTTTGAGCGAGGAGAACTCGCCCTGTGCGCTCTCGAACAGTGAAAGTTGGCCTGTGGCAAGCCGTTTTTCACGCTGCACGGCGTCTTGTAGCACGTCGTTGTAAACCTCCATAAGCTGTGAGCGTTTTACGGAAAAGCTATCAAAGCAGCCGGAGAGGATTAGGCTTTCCAACCGTTTTTTATTCAGTACGTCGGCATTTTTGGATACAAAATCCTCAAAATCCTTATAGCCGCTGTCCCGTCTTTTTACTACTTCCTCAATCGCGTCGCCCACATTGGTGATGGCGGAAAGGCCAAACCGGATGGCGCCTGCCTCGGTGGAGAAGCGCATGTGTGACTTGTTGATATCGGGCGGCAGCACCCTGATGCCGGCCTTGTGAAGGTAGCCGATATACGCCGCCAGCTTGGGTTTGGCGGAAATAAAGCTGTTTAGCAGCGCCGTCATAAACTCCACGGGATAATAGCGCTTGAGGTAGGCCGTTTGGTAGGCCACAACCGCATAAGCACAGGCGTGGGATTTGTTGAAGGCGTAATTGGCAAAGGCCATCATCTGGTCAAAAAGCTCGGTGGCGGTTTTTTCGTCCATACCGTTTTTGACAGCGCCGGATACACCCTGCTCTTCATCCCCGTGGATAAAGGCCTGACGCTCTTTTTCCAGCACGTCGTGTTGTTTTTTGCTCATGGCGCGTCGCACAAGGTCGCTTCGTGCCATGGAATAACCCGCCACATCGCGCACGATGCGCATGATCTGCTCTTGATAGACCATGCAGCCGTATGTATCGGACAAGATGGGCTCCAGCAGCGGGTGCGCGTATCTGACGCCGGTGGGATTGCGCTTGCAGCGCAGGTATTCCGGGATAAACTCCATGGGGCCGGGGCGAAAGAGGGCAATGCCCACCATCAGGTCATCCAGGTTATGTGGCTCAAGATCCTGCATAAGATTACGCATTCCGCCGCTTTCTATCTGGAACAGGCCCTCCGTTTCGCCGGAGGCGATTAGCTTATACACCTCCTGGTCGTCAAAGCCGATTGCGTCAAGGTCTATTTTTACACCGTGATTTTGCTCTGCCAAAAAGATGGCGTCGCGCAATACGGTCAAGGTACGCAGGCCGAGGAAGTCCATTTTTAAAAGCCCCAGCTCCTCCAGCTTTTTCATCGTGTATTGCGTCATAACGCTTTCATCTTTTGTGTTTTTTTGCAGTGGCACATATTCGGTGATTGGTTCCTTGGAAATCACAACGCCTGCCGCGTGCGTGGAAGCATGGCGGGGCATACCCTCCAGCTTGCGGGAAATATCGATCACGCGTTTGGCAGCGTCGTTATTTTCGTATTCATAGCGCAATTTCTCGTTTTGGGCAAGGGCTTTGTCTATGGTGATTTTGAGGTCAAACGGCACCATCTTTGCCAGGCGGTCGGCCTCGGCCACACTCATGCTCATTACACGCGCCACGTCGCGGATAACAAGGCGCGCGCCCAATGTGCCGAACGTGATGATCTGCGCTACTTTGTCCTCGCCATATTTGTGCGTCACATACTCGATGACCTCCGGGCGACGCTCGTAGCAAAAATCGATGTCGATATCCGGCATACTGATGCGCTCGGGGTTTAAAAAACGCTCGAACAGCAGGTTGTATTGAATGGGGTCGATGTTTGTGATGCCCAGCACATAAGCGATAATGCTGCCCGCCGCACTGCCGCGGCCCGGCCCCACCATGATGCCCTCCTGCTTGGCAAAACGCACAAAATCCCAAACGATGAGGAAATAATCTGTAAACCCCATGGAATGGATGGTGGCAAGCTCGTAATCAAATCGCTCGCGCACCTCGGGAGTGATTTGCGGATACCGCTGATTTAACCCTTCTTCTGCCACTTGCAGCAGGTATTCTTCGTTGGTATACCCCTCGGGCGCCTGGAAATGCGGCAGGTGGTATTCGCCAAAGGTGAGCTCAAGGTTGCATTTTTCCGCGACCTCGGCGGTGTTATCTATGACCTCGGGTGCGTTTGCGAAGAGCGCCCGCATCTCATCCTCGGATTTCAAATAGAATTCGTCTGTGGCAAAGGACATACGCCCGGGCTCGTCCAGTGTGGCCGCTGTTTGGATGCACAGCAGCACATCCTGCGCAGAGGCGTCCTCTTTGTTTACATAATGCACATCGTTTGTAGCGACAAGCTTGATGCCTGTTTCATCCGCCAGCTTCAGGATGAGCGGATTCACCTGCCGTTGCTCGGGCAGGCTGTGGTCTTGTATTTCCAGGTAAAAATCATCGCCGAACATTTGACGCAGGCGGAGCGCAAGCTCTTTTGCGCCGTTGTAGTTGTTTTGCAACAACAGCCGTTGAATATCCCCCGCGAGGCAGGCGGCAAGGCAAACAAGCCCCTCGGTGTGCCGGGAGAGCAGGTCGTAATCGATGCGCGGCTTGTAATAAAAGCCTTCTAAAAACCCAGCAGAGACAAGCTTCATCAGGTTTTTGTAGCCGGCTTCATTTTTTGCAAGCAAAACGAGGTGGGCATATTCCTTGGAAACGACGTTTTTTTCAAAACGGCTGCCGTGCGCCACATATACCTCGCAGCCGATGATGGGCTTAATGCCTGCTTTTTTTGCTTCTTTATAAAAATCGACGACGCCGTACATCGCGCCGTGGTCGGTGATGGCAAGGCTGCTCATACCCAAATCGCTGGCGCGTGAAACCACATCGCTAATGCGGCTGGCTCCGTCCAGCAGGCTGTATTCCGTATGAACATGTAAATGCGTAAAATTCCCCATAACCGATTTTAATATTCTACTTTTTCC
This sequence comes from Christensenellaceae bacterium OttesenSCG-928-K19, assembly GCA_030266015.1. Lineage (GTDB taxonomy): Bacteria > Bacillota > Clostridia > Christensenellales > Christensenellaceae > UBA5399. The sequence continues at coordinate 28,097 of JAJDHD010000021.1, forward strand.
AACGCGTGGGCGTTGTCAAACGGCCAGATAACAAACAGGCCGTGGCCGAGGATGGCGTCGTGCGAGATGGGCCCCAGTGTGCGGCTGTCCAGCGAATGCGCGCGGTTGTCACCCATCACAAACACATGGTTCTCCGGCACGGTGACAGGTTCCATATCCTGATAAGGCTCCGGGTTGATATAATCCTCGGACAGCGCAATGCCGTCAATATAAACGACACTGTCCCGGATTTCGACGGTTTCGCCCGGCAGGCCAATGGCGCGCTTTACATATGTGCCTGTCATATTGGGGTATTCCACGATGATGATTTCCCCCCTGTTTGGCATACCGCCATACCGCGTCACTTTTTCGATGGCAACGCGTTCATTTGTGTGGAGCGTGGGGAACATGGAGTCGCCGTCCACCAGGATAATCTCAAAAACAAAGGCACGGATGACAAACGCGACGACGATGGCCACAATGATGGAGAAAACCCAGCCCAACGCTTCTTTGCGCCGGTTTTTTGTCTTGGATTTTTCGGCAAGGGACGGCTGCTTTTTGCGCCGCCTGCCAAATTCGTCGTATTCCAGCAGGTCGCCCGGGTCGTATTCTTCCACGGTGCTATCGGTCTTGGCCGGCCTGCGGGGCGGCTCGTCGAAATCCAAATCGCGGTAAGCGCGCCGGGGCTGCCTGCGCACGGTGGCCTGCGGTGCGTCATCTGTGTGTATTTGCCTGCGCGAGATATCCTGCTGCGGCGCAACACTGCGGTAATGGGCTTCGTTGTCCGGCACATTGGAAACGGGCCTGCGGAATGTCGAAGAAGACTGCTGCTGTTGCTGCCGGATTGGTTTCCGGGTTAAAAAGCTTTGCTGTGTATACCGGCTGTGGTCGGGCGGCGCCATGCCGTCCGTATCTTCATAAATAAAAGCGTCGTCTGGGAGCGTGTGGTGGTCATAGGCGCGCGCGCTTTGCTCTCCGGAGGACAGCTCACTCACGGTGTATGCTCCTTTTTCTGTAACGCCAAAGTTGGAATTGTCTTTATATTTTTTTGAACGCCGTGCGTAAGAAGCGCGGTTGTCTTTATCCATTGCAGTGTCCTTTGTGTACTGATATCATAATATTATAGCACACCCCGTGGGGGATTTGGCAAAATTTTTATAGCCGACATATTTTGTTTACATTTTTCCGTAAAAAAGGTATAATATGCGGCAGAGCGTTTAATCATTTTTTTATTTATCGGAGGTGAGGAAATACGTGGACGCAGGGCCTGGACGTACAGTAAAAATCTGCGGCGGCGGTTGCGCCATGTGTTTTCGCAATCGCCACGCATGAAAGCGGGTGATTACCAATGATAAAAATATTCAGCACGGCTGAAAAAAACACACTGAAGGAACTGAGCAATATTGAACCCGGCGCATGGGTTCATCTTCTCGACCCAACGGAAGAGGAGCTTATTTCTGTGCGCGACACACTGGGAATAGAAGACGAGTTTATACGCGCCGCATTGGACGAGGAAGAAGCGGTGCGTATTGACGTGGAGGAAGAGCAGGTGCTGGTGCTGGTGGATATTCCGGTGGTGCGGCCGGAGCAGACATCGTTTTCTTACGCCACCATACCGCTGGGGATTATTATCGCGCCGGATAACATCATTACAGTTTGCCTGGAAGAGACGGCAATACTTGAGGATTTTTGGAACAAGGCTGTGCGCGGGTTTGATACATGCAAAAAGACAAGGTTTTTGCTGCAAATACTCTACAAAACCTCCAGCAAATACCTGCAGTACCTGCGGCAGATTGACAAAGCGCAAACGCAGGTGGAAAACGCATTGCACAAATCCATGCGAAACAGGGAGCTGATCCAGATGCTGAAGCTGGAAAAATCCCTTGTGTATTTTTCCACATCGCTGAAGGGGAACGAAGCGGTGCTGGAAAAAATGCTGAAGTTTAACATCATAAAGAAATACCCGGACGACATGGACCTGCTGGAGGACGTTATTATTGAGAACAAGCAGGCGATTGAGATGGGTAATATTTACAGGGACATCCTATCCGGTACGATGGACGCTTTTGCCAGCGTAATCTCCAACAACCTAAACATCGTCATGAAGTTTTTGACCTCGGTGACGATTGTGCTGTCCATACCCACGTTGATTGCCAGCCTGTGGGGCATGAATGTGCCTGTGCCGTTTGAAACGCACCCGCAGGGCTTTTGGATTATACTCGTAGCGATTATTGGCGCCAGCGTGGCGGCATTCTGGTTTTTGTGGAGGAAGAAGATGTTTTGACAACAACCGGCAACTTTTGGGGTGGGTTACACAACACTTGAAACAATACGCAAAGAGTGGTAGAATAGCCGGATAGAATATGATAGAAAAGGTTATGATTTTACTATATGGTTGAGAAGATTGTGATTTCCGGCGGCAAACGGCTGGCGGGCTCTGTGGATGTGACCGGGGCAAAAAATGCGGCGGTGGCAATCCTTCCCGCGACGATATTGGCGCGCGGGATTTGTGTGATAGAAAACCTGCCCAGGATTGCGGATGTGCTCATTATTAAGCGAATACTCGCGGAGCTGGGCGCGGAAGTGGAATTTGACGATTATGGCACCATGACGGTGGACACCACAAATATTTATACCGGCAAAGTGATAGTGAATCTTGTGAAGCGGCTGCGTGCCTCGTATTATTTTATCGGGGCGCTGTTGTCGCGCTTTGGCGATTCGGAGATTTCATTGCCCGGCGGGTGCGCCATAGGTGAGCGCCCCATAGACCAGCATGTGAAGGGCATGAAGGCGCTGGGCGCTGATGTGAAGACGGAATATGGTATGCTGAAGGCGAATGCGCCGGACGGGCTTACGGGCAGCGATATTTATCTGGATGTTGTTTCTGTGGGGGCGACGATTAACATTATGCTGGCCGCCGTGACGGCAAAGGGCCACACAAGCATTGTGAACGCGGCAAAGGAGCCGCATGTGGTGGATGTGGCGAATTTCCTCACCTGCATGGGCGCGAAAATAAAGGGCGCGGGCACGGATGTGATTCGCATTACGGGTGTGGAAAAGCTGCATGGCTGCAACTATTCCATTATTCCCGACCAGATTGAAACGGGCACGCTGATGATTGCCGCCGCCGCGACGCGCGGGGATGTGACGGTGAACAACGTGATTCCCACTCACATGGAGGCGCTTTCTGCCAAGCTGACGGAAATGGGCGTGAATGTGGAGGAGGGCGCGGACTATATCCGCGTGAGCTGCGAGCAACAACCTAAGGCAGTGCATATAAAGACAATGCCGTACCCGGGCTTTCCCACAGACCTGCAACAGCCGGCGACGGTGCTGCTTTCCACAGCGCAGGGCACAAGTATGATTGTGGAGAGTATATTCGAGTCAAGGTTTAAGCATATCAGCGAAATACGGCGTATGGGCGCTAAGATAACGACGGACGACAGGGTTGCCGTGGTGGAGGGCGTGGACAGGCTGACAGGCGCGTCTGTGCGGGCAACCGACCTGCGGGCGGGCGCGGCGCTTATTGTGGCAGGCCTGATGGCGGACGGCGTTACGGAAATTTCCAATATTAAATATATTGACCGGGGTTATGACCATATTGAAGACAAGCTGAACAGCCTGGGCGCCGACATCCGGCGGGAGCAGGTTGCGGTGGAGGAAGACATTTTTTAATATAGCCTTGGATTTAGGGTTTAAGGGAAAGAAGATATATGAATTGTTGTGTTGTTTGACGCAAGGCGGCAAAGGTACTGTTGAAATAAATCCGCATATGGTTTTGGGCGTATATGCCCCGGGATTGCGGGTGATGGATAAAACGGGGATAGCCGTGAATTGGTGCCTTTGGTATTACTGCCCGCTTGCCGGCGGGCGAGTAGAAAAATGAAGGGCAGGCGAAGTGAAAATGGCAGAGGTGCAATCGCAGGAAATTGCAAAGGAGCCGGAACGGGAAGACAGCCTGGCACGGATAGAGAAATTGCTTGCCGAGCAAGCAGTGCACAACGAAAAGATGCAGCGTTTTTCCAAGCTGCGCACGGTGATGGTGGTAGTGGCGGCGGCTGTAATCGTGGTGTTGGGATTTTTGATTTATGGTGCGGTGAGCGCAATGACGTCGCGTGTGCCGCAGCTTGTGGATACGGCACAGGAGTTTGTGGAGATGGCAGAGGCAGACATGAACGAGCTGTTTGGGGAAATTTCCGCTATTGATTTTGCTGGGATGAATGATACGATGGAGGAAATAGGCGCTATCGATTTTGAAGGGATTAATTCCAGTATAGAAGGGCTTTCTGCGGGTGTGGAGGCGTTCCGGCGCTTTGCGGAGATGCTGGCAAACCCATTTGGTTGAAAAGGGGAAGAGATATGGACTTAACAGAAAAATTGCTGGAGTCAAAGGAAGTATTTGACGGCAAGCTGCTGCACGTATACCGAGACGAGGTTTCGCTGCCTAACGGGGCTTCGTCTACGCGGGAGATTGTGCGCCATCCGGGTGGCGCGTGTGTGTGCGCCATAGACAGTGATTTGAATGTGGCGTTTGTCCGGCAGTTTCGATATGCCTATGGCATGGAGGTGCTGGAGCTGCCCGCTGGAAAGCTGGAGCGGGGCGAAGAGCCGTATTTTGCGGCGGCGCGCGAGCTGCGGGAGGAAGCAGGGTTGATTTCGGATGATATGATCCCGCTGGGGGAGTTGTTTCCCAGCCCGGGGTATACGGATGAAATCATCCATATGTTTTTGGCGTTTAACCCGGAGCCTTGTGGGCAAAGCCTGGATATGGACGAGTTTGTAAAAGTAGAAAAGATATTTCTTGTGGATGCGGTAAACATGGTGCTGAACGGGGAGATCCGCGATGCGAAAACGCAAACGTGCCTGCTGAAGGCGTATATGCTGATGGAATACCTGAGCGCGCAGGAGGAAGACGAAGAAGATAAGGAAGAAGGAAAGTAACGGGACAGGATGGCGATAAAGGAAAGCTTTGACGCGGTTGCCGCGGAATATGACGCGCAGAGGAGAAAACTGCTCCCCTGCTTTGAAGACTTATATACAGTGCCGTTTTTAGTAACGGATTGCAAAAAGCCCAATCCACGCGTGCTGGACCTTGGCGGGGGAACGGGGCTTTTTTCGTATTACCTGTTGCAGCGCTACCCGCAGGCGCAGGTGACGCTGGTTGACCTTTCCGGCGATATGCTGGCGGTTGCGAAAGAACGGTTTAAAAAGCATGAAGGGTTTGGGTATATTGTGGCGGATTATGCCCGGCACCGGTTTGAGGAAAAATATGACATGGTGATCTCCGCGCTTTCCATCCACCACCTTGCGGCGGAAGACAAGGAACGGCTGTATCATACCTGCTACGGCATATTGCAAGAGGGCGGCATTTTTATCAATGCGGATCAGGTTTTGAGCCCGTCGCCCGGGTTGGAGCGGATGTATCACGACAGATGGAGAAGCTTTGTGGATAAAAGCGGTCTTTCCCCAAGTGAGATAGAAGCCGCCTATGCGCGCACGGTGCATGATGACCCATCGCCGCTTGCAGACCAGCTTACATGGCTTGGGGAGGCAGGGTTTAAAGCGGTGGATTGCGTTTATAAATACCTGCATTTTTGTGTGATGGTGGGATTGAAATAACGAAAAGGAGAGCCATATGGAACACACATTGTATTGCCAAAGCTGTGGTATGCCGCTGGATAGTGAAGAAGTGATGGGGACAGAGGCCGGCGGGGCAAGGACGCGGGAGTATTGCACCTATTGCTACAAGGATGGGGCGTATACCCAGGATGTGACAATGGAGGAGATGATTGAGATTAGCCTAAAGCGCATGAAGGAGCTTTTTAAGGAAGACCCGGCGTTTGACGAAGCGCAGGCGTTGGCGCAGATGCGGTCGTTTTTCCCCGGGCTGAAGCGGTGGAAGGCGTAAGCGGCAGGTGAATTTATGATTGCATTAGGGAGAAACATATGAAAAAGATTTTGATGTTGCTGGTGGCTGCGGTTTTTATTTTTGCAATGGGCTGTGCACAGCAGCAAGAAGCTGCGGGGCAGCCAACTGACGGGACGCAGCCTTCTGCAGGGGAAGCACAGCAGGAAGAGACGGTGCAGCCGGAACCGCCGCAAGCGGAAACAGCAGGGGATGCGCAGGAATCTAAGGATGTGCGGCTGGTGCGTGAAATGATGGAGCTGGATTATGCCAATATGACGGTGGCGGCATTTAACGAAGCGATACAGGAGATTTGTGAGAAGGCGGATACAAACATCTTTGAGGTGATTGCCAATCTTTATGATGGGGGGCTGCCACACGACCGCGGGCTGGAAGTGTTTATGGACACAACGCTGGATTATTCCAGCCAGCAAATCTTTGGCGAGCCTGTGCACCTGGGCAACGTGATGTATATGACGCTGCCCGGCGTGACGGCAAAGGAACTGGCGCAAAAGAAAGCGGAAATGGATACGGAGACATGGGATGTGTATTTTGACGAAAACATTGCGGATATCCAGATTCGCGGGACGCTTTTTTATGAAATTGAGTATGGAATAACCGACCCGAAGGTGTTGCCGGTGGAGCAGCGGGATAGCAGGCTGAATGCCGTGCGGGAGGGGATAGAGGAATTTGTGCTGGGTATGGAGGAAGCCGAAATAGAGGCGGACACCGCGTGGCAGGCGATAGAAACAAAGCTGGCGCAAATGACGGGTGAGTACAGCGACGATGATATGACGGTGAAGTGCAGGGTGCAAAACCTGGAACGGATGGAAGACCTTGATTGACGCAAAGTGGCATAATGCGGCGTATTAGAACTGAAGAGTTTGCTATAATGAAAAATCCCCCGTGACGGGGGATTTTTGTGTGGGCAGGGATTTATTTTTTCCGCGCGATGACCTTGATCAGGTTCATGTATTTTCCCGCGCCCTTGTCCATGACAATTTTATCGGTGACAGCGTATTCGTTGTCTGTGCAGGCGAGCCAGTCTGCCCAGCATTCGTCAAATCCTGCCATCTCCGCAATGGTATCGACTGTGATGGAGCGGCTTTTGCAAAGCAGCGATTGCCACCAGGGAAGGGAATGCATGGTGGCGAGCACATCATCGTTGTCCCAATAGGGCTTGAACTCCTCTGGGATAACGGAAAACTCTTCCTTTAACCCCGGAAGCACCAGGGCAATGATGCCGCCCGGCTTCACAAGGGAGGCGATCTTTTCATCCATAAAGCGTTCCTCCCTGCCATAATAGTGATAGGAATCCACGCTTATGATGGCATCGAAGTATTCGTCGGCATAGGGAAGGTCGGTTGCGTCCGCGTGAATGGGGATGGCGCTGACACCCGCGGCGAGGAAAGTTTGGTAGTTGGCGGTTGCCGGAATCCACAGGTCGGTGGCGAATACCTGCAAGCCATATTCCTGTGCCAAAAACACAGAGGTGAGGCCCATGCCGCAGCCAAGGTCCATAACGCGCATACCCGGCAAAAGGGGCAGGCCGGCCGTCAGCTCCTCTACCAGCTTCATGGCATTGGGGCCCATCATGCGTGGGGCGAGAAAAGTGGGGTCATATTTTTTTGTTTTGCTATACTTCATTTTTAAAAATCTCCTGTTTAATTTTTTTGTACTAAAAAGAGGCATGGCGGAAACACCATGCCTGCAAAGACATTTGCTAAATTGTAGCTTGTGTAGATGGTAATTTCCGCAATCAAAACAAGCTATGATATTTTCGATACCATAGTTTGTATTTTACTTTATGCGAAAACTGCCGACATCAACACACCACGTTTCACTCTATATTTTAAGGACAGTATACCAGAACAGAAAAAAATAGCAATATTTTTTCTGAAAGGGGGTTTACAAACAAAAAACAGGTGGTATAATATGAATAGATGAACACATGAACATATATTCATATGAGTGGAGGCGATACCATGCATGAGGAATGTAAGAGGTCGGCAATTGAAGTGAACAGCGAGGATGAAGAGAGGGTTTGCGGCCTTTTTAAAACATTGGGGGAAGCAAGCAGGCTGCGCATTGTATGCGCGCTGATGAATACACAGATGTGTGTGGCGCACTTGGCCGAGGCGGTGGAAATGGAGCAGAGCGCGGTATCCCACCAGCTGCGAAACTTAAAGGCGGCTAATCTGGTAAAAAGTGAAAAAAAGGGCAAGCAGGTGTTTTATAGCCTGGATGACGGGCATGTGTTTGGCATTATAAGCCAGGCGATTGAACATGCGAAGCACATGAGAGGAGGACAGTAACAATGGAACACGGGATGAATTGTACCTGTGATGTTTGCGCGGCGAGGCGGAGCCATGAGCAGGAGGAAGGCTCGTGCAGTTGTAATGGACACAGCCATAAGCATGAACATGGGCACAGCCATAAGCATGAACATGGGCACAGCCATGAGCATGAACATGCGCACAGCCATGAGCATGAACATGCGCAGGAAGAGGGCTGTGGTTGTGGGCATGAGCACACACACAGCGCAAAGGGCGCGCCTACGCGTTTGATAATAGGAATTATACTTTTTGCGGTGAGCGTGGTATGCAGCCTGGTGTTTTCGCTGCCGGATTGGGCGGTATTCGTACTGTTTTTGGCGGCTTATCTGGTACTGGGGTATAATGTGCTGCTGGCGGCAGGCAAAAATATTATCCGCGGCAAGGTGTTTGATGAAAACTTCCTGATGACCATTGCCACCATTGGCGCGTTTGTGCTGGGTGAATACATGGAGGGCGCGGCGGTAATGCTGTTTTACCTGATTGGTGAAACACTCTCGGATAAGGCGGTGGAAAAAAGCCGCAGGTCCATTACGGAGCTGATGGATATTCGCCCGGATTATGCCAATGTGGAAAAAGACGGCAAGCTTGTGCGGGTGGCGCCGGATACGCTGAGGGTGGGCGATGTGATTACAATAAAGCCATTTGAGAAGGTGCCGCTGGACAGTGTGGTGCTGGAAGGCAACTCCTCGCTGAACACCAGTGCGCTCACCGGGGAAAGCCTGCCGCGTGATGTGGAGAAGGGCAGCGCGCTGCTGGCGGGTAGCGTGAATGGAGAAAGCCTGCTGATAGCGCGGGTGGAGAAGGAATATGGACAGTCTGCCGCGGCTAAAATTTTGGATATTGTGGAACATGCGGGCAGCAAAAAGGCGCAGACAGAAAAGTTTATCACAAAATTTGCGCGGTATTATACGCCGATTGTGTGTGCGGCGGCATTGATTGTGGCGGTGGTACCCTCGCTTATCACAGGCGATTGGGCGACATGGGTGTATCGTGCGTTGCTGTTCCTTGTAATCTCCTGCCCGTGTGCGCTGGTGGTGGCGGTGCCGCTGACGTATTTTGGCGGCATTGGCGGCGCATCCAAAAAAGGGATATTGGTGAAGGGCGCAAACCACATGGAAGCGCTGGTGCAGGTGAAGGAAGTTGTGTTTGACAAAACAGGTACGCTGACCAAAGGCGTGTTTGCGGTACAGCAGGTTTTGCCGGCCAAGGGATATGGCAGGGACGAGGTGCTGGAGCTGGCGGCGATGGCAGAGGCGAATTCCTCACATCCCATTGCAAAATCCGTGGTAGAGGCATATGGCGGAGAGGTGGACACAGCACGTGTTGCGGAGTATAAAGACATTCCCGGGCATGGAGTGAGCGCGGTATATAACGGACGGGCCATACTGGCGGGCAGCGCGCGGTTGATGAAGCGCGAGGGCATTGCCTACGAGGCGGCAAAAGAGGCTGGAACGGCGCTTTATGTGGCGGCGGGCGGTGCGTATGTGGGCTGCATATTGATTGCGGATAGCTTGAAGCAGGACGCGAAGCAGGCGATCGGAGCGCTGCGGCAAATGGATATTACTACTGCCATGCTGACGGGCGATGCAAAAGAAATCGGTGAAAAAATTGCTGCGGAGGCGGGCATAGGCGAGGTGTACACAGAGCTGCTGCCGCAGGATAAGGTGAGTATTTTGGAGGAGATAAGCAACAAGCAAAAAGGTGTTGCCTTTGTGGGAGACGGCATAAATGACGCGCCCGTGCTGGCGCGCGCGGATGTGGGCATTGCCATGGGCGCCCTCGGCAGCGACGCGGCAATAGAAGCGGCAGATGTGGTGCTGATGACGGACGAACCAAGCAAGGTGCCACAGGCCATTAAGATTGCGGGTAAGACAAAGCGGATTGTGTGGCAGAACATCATATTCGCGCTGGCGGTAAAGGCTGTGGTGATGGTGCTGGGCGTGATGGGGATTGCGGACATGTGGGCAGCGGTGTTTGCCGATGTGGGCGTGACGCTGATTGCCATAGTAAACGCGCTACGGGCACTGAACGCGCCCAAGTAGATGGGGTTGCAAGAAGGCGAAGAAAAGAACCGGCAGGGCTGCCGGTTCTTTTTAGGTTTCTTCAAATGCAGAGACTCATTTTAGTAAGAAATCTGGGAAGTGCTCTGTATCAAGGCCATATTTCTTTAGAATGAAGTAATCATCATCGGTGATGCCATTCCAATGATTTTGATTCCATGCATCGGAAAAGTATTTTTGGGTATCGGTGAGCATCATAATCTCACGCAATATACCAAGATAGCTAGAATCGACATCTTCGGAAGAAAGATATGTTAGAATTTTTTCTGTGAACAGTGCGTCTAATTCTTGTAGTGTGGAAATGCCAAAACCGTTTAATTCTCGTATTATCATATCATCACAATTGTTGAGTGTTGCATCAACATGACTAGTTGTTATTTTTTTCTGTAAGTATGCCATGAGGGAAGAAGAATCAATAGGGATATTTAGATCTCCTTTTTTCGTTTTTTCTTGAACACTTTGAGCATGTTGGTCGATGTCATCGGCAATTTGCTGGAACTCATAGTCCATTACTTCCAAGACACCGGCAATAAGGTAGAGACGGCGCTTGATTTCCGGAGGCAAAACACCGTTAAACTTGTACCCCCTGTCGTGCTCAATTTCAGCCCACGCATGTTGCAACATTGTGCGCACCTGTATTTCGCATTTTAGATCGCGAAAACGAGAGTATTCAGCCAAATCGAGCCGTTCTTTGTTGAGCACAATGATTTTATGAACAGAAAGATAGCCGACTTTATTTGTGTCCAGGCGGGTAGCGGTATCGATCGAATTACCATTGTCAACATCAAATTCTCTATCGATAATATTACATATTTTGATAACGTCGGTATTTGTATAGGCAATGATACGAACTCCGGCCAAATCCATTACCTGCTTTGCAGGATCGCTGTAGGCTTTTGTTTCGCATTTCTTAAGATAGCTTTCTTTTGTTTTGACTCGATGGACGATGCTATGGCAATGAATGCCTTCCTGATCAATCAATATACTTAAAAGCTTTTCTATTTCTGCAGAAAAAGGTGTGTATTTCTCATTGTTTTCGTTATACCATGATTCTAAAGTGGCAGTGTCCAATGCTTTTTCCATTTTCACTCACCTTCTTTAATTATTTTCTGAATGGTTGGAAGTACCGTTATTATCTTCGGATTGTTCGTTAGCCGTCTCGTTATCCGCCGGGTTATAGTCCTTGTCGTGCTCAAATTCCATGTATCCGCTTTTGCCGCAGTTTGGGCAATACATCAGCTTGTTTGCGCCCTGGCCGGAGGAGAAGAAGGTGCGGATGGATTGCGCCTTGAA
>JAJDHD010000022.1 GCA_030266015.1 Christensenellaceae bacterium OttesenSCG-928-K19
GATCAAGGCGGACTGGAGGGCAAGCTGCAAAAGCTGAAGGATGGAATACTGCACAGAAATATGGTGCTGTATCCGGCAATAGATGCGGTTCGCGCAATATCACTACGGGGTGACAGGCTGATTTTGCATGTTGCCCATGAGGATGAAATGATGGCGCATATGCTGGCGGAGGAAGCCAGCCAGGACGATGTGCAGCCTGTGATAGAGGAAGTATTTGGCAAGCGCCTGTCTATTGGGTTTGCGCAGGCTGAGGAAAAAGAAGAAGAAAAAGGCCAGGCAGCGCCGGCAGATGATGTGACAAAAGAGCTGATAGACCTGTTTGGCGAAGAAAATGTGGAAATAAAATAAACTGGAGGAAGAAAGTACAATGGCAAGAGGCGGATTTCCCGGCGGTGGCGGGATGAACATGCAGAATATGATGAAGCAGGCACAGCAGATGCAGCAGAAAATGCAGCAGATGCAGCAAGAGCTGGAGGAGAAGGAAGTGGAAGCGACCGCCGGAGGTGGCGTGGTGAAGGTGACTGCTACGGGCGGTAAGGTGATCAAGAACATTGAGATAAAGGAAGAAGCGGTGGACCCGGATGATGTGGAGATGCTGCAAGACCTGATCATTGCCGCGGTGAATGAGGCACTGACTAAAGCCGAGGAAATGACGCAAAGTGAAATGTCCAAAATTACGGGCGGCATGAATCTTGGGGGGCTCTTTTAAAGGCTTATGGAGCAGATGGAATATCTGCAGAGGTTGGTGGCGCAGTTTGCCAAGTTGCCCGGCATTGGCACCAAAACGGCGCAGCGGCTGGCGTACCATGTCATCACCATGCCTGTAGATGATGTAAAACAATTTGCGCGCGATATGTATGACGCGCGTGGCAAAGTGAAGTATTGCAGCGTATGCGGTAACCTTTCCGAGCAAGAGGTATGCGAGGTTTGCTCGGATACAAGGCGGGACGCGTCAATTATTTGTGTGGTAAAGGATGCGCGTGATGTTTATGCTATCGAAAAAACGCATGAATATCGCGGGCTTTATCATGTGCTGGGGGGGACAATTTCTCCGTTGGAAGGGATCGGGCCGGATGATATTGCGATAAAGCCACTTTTGACACGGCTGCAGGGAGAGGTGCAGGAGGTAATCCTTGCGACTAACCCAGATGTGCAGGGAGAGGCGACGGCAGCTTATATTTCCCGGCTCATTGCGCCGTTGGGCGTGCAGGTGACTCGTATTGCGCACGGTGTGCCCATTGGCACAGAGCTGGAATATGCCGATGAGGTGACGCTGGCCAAGGCCATTGAGGGGCGTCGGAATATATTCTAATAAACAACGATAAACACATTGAACAATGTTTAACTATGCGATATCAAACGATTAAAGAGTTATATAATGAAGTGATGTCTTGCAGCAAATGCAGGCTTTCACAAAACCGCAAGTCAATTGTGTTTGGCGAGGGGAATATCCATGCGGATATTCTTTTTATTGGCGAGGGGCCAGGCGCGCGTGAGGATGAAACGGGCCGCCCGTTTGTCGGTCCGGCAGGCAAGCTGCTGGATAATATGCTGGGCGATATCGGCTTAAAGCGTGAGGATGTGTATATTGCCAATGTGGTGAAATGCCGCCCGCCGGGAAACCGCGACCCACAGCCTGATGAGCGTGAATGCTGCATTGGCTATCTGCGTGCGCAGGTGGCGTTTATTAAGCCCAAGGTGATTGTGTGCCTGGGGCGAATCTCCGCCGGTGTGATACTGGGCAGGGAGGTGCGCATGATGCGCGAGCACGGCACGCCCACACGGGTAAAGAATTTTACGATTATTCCAACCTTTCATCCGGCTGCCTTGCTGCATAATCCCGATCATGAAAAAGATGCTCGCGCGGATTTTCAAATAATTGCGGCGACAGTAAAGGAAATGCAGGATGCTTGAGGCGCTTTACAGTAAAATTAGGGAGTATTACGGTAGCGACGGGCTGGTGTTTGGCGAAGGCAAAGAAACCGCGGGTATTTTGCTGATTGGCGAAGCGCCGGGAAAGGATGAGGTGCTGCAAAAGCGTCCGTTTTGCGGCAAAGCTGGGCGAAACCTGGATGAATTCCTAGCGGCTATCCGTATGAAGCGGCAGGATATCTACATCACAAATGTATGCAAATTCCGCCCTTATAAGGTGAGCGAAAAGGGAACAGTGTCTAATAGGCCGCCCACCAGAAAAGAAATACTGGAGGCGCTGCCTTTTTTGTATGAGGAAATAGGATTGATTGCCCCCAAGGTGATTGTGACGCTGGGTAATACACCGCTGCGCGCGTGCTATGATGATTTTTCAAAAAGTGTAGGCGATGTGCATGGAAGTGTGGCGGATGTGGCAATAGACGGGCAAATTTTTAAATTGTTTGCCCTGTATCATCCAGCAAGTATTATTTATAACAGGTCGCTTAAAGTGACGTACGAGGAGGACCTGCACCGGCTGGCGGCGTATGTGGGCACAATAGGGCAGGGAACGTGAAAAGCGCTGTACGCGTGTATAGTTGAAATTCTTCTAAATGCTGCGATGGACGGTGTGGCAAGCACCTCGCTGAACTAATTGTTCAAAATGGGTGCTGAAAATATTTACTGCCGGCGGGTAAGGAGTTTTAGAAAAGCCCGAGAGATAGAGCGCGGCATGTGTGGATAAACGCTGATATACATATTGTATATAAAGCTGTGTTTGTGTTATAGTAGAAGCAAATAGAACTTGAGGAGAACGGTGATGGAAAAAAGCCTGAAAGGAAGAGCCTACGATCTGGTGAAACAGCGTATTGTGAGCGGCGTTTACCCGCCCGGGCATATGCTGAATGAAAAAGAAATTATTGGCGAGCTGGGGATTAGCCGCACTCCTTTCCGTGATGCGGTGAATGTGCTGGCAGAGGAAGGACTGGTGAATATTGTACCCCGGCGCGGTATGTATGTGGCAGAAATCACGGTAAAGGATATTGTGGATATGTATGGCATACGTGATATGCTGGAGCCATTTGCATTAGGGCTTGCGATGAAGAATAAGCTTCCCAAGGAAATGCTTTTAAGGCTGCAAAAACAGGTTGAAATAGCGGGGAAAAACTATGAACGAGTGATTCAAGACGATGAAACACTACATGCGCTTATCATAAGATATGCGAACAATGCGTACCTGCAGCGTATGCTGGAGAGCCTTTACCTTCATGGCAGGCGGGTACGCATTGTATCCGGCGGGGATGACGGCGACACAAATGACATCAACCTGGAGCACATCATGATGATTGAGTCGATGCTGGAGGGTGATATAGGACAGGCACAAAGCCAGATGAAGCAGCATATTGCCAACGCGAAAAGGAGGGCATTCAGCCGTATTTTGGAAACGGGGGAGTTATCGATTCGCTAGGGTAATATTGTATCGATATTGGAGTATAAAAGCCGCATTTTATAGTGGAAATGCGGCTTTTGCATATCAATTATGTGAAAGAAAGCGGGTGAGCCGCTACTTTAACAAGATATTCCTGTCAGGCGGAGAGGTGGTCGAAGATGCGCACACCCTTTGTCATAATGTTCCTGTATAGAAAAATGCTGATAATAACAAGGGCAGCGGTGACGATATAGATGATTACCTCGCCAAACGCAAATGCCAAAAGAGCAGGAACGATGGTGATGGCCATGCCGGAAAAGGTGATGACCATGGTGGGCATACTCTGCTTGACGACCTTCACCTCAGAGTCCCAGCTAAAATCGGGATAGGCGAGGTTAAGCTTTAGCCCAAACAACGCAACATACACACCATAGGCCAGTGGGGTCAAATACATCATCAGCACTTGCAGGGGTGTTGTGGCAAACACAATGCTAAAAATAGTGGAGTTTACTGCCACAGCAAAAATAATGATCGCAAGGTTCACCCATAGCTTGCTAAGTAGGATGTCGCGTGACGACACAGGCATGGATTTGATGATCCACAGGCTTTTGCCCTCAAGAGAGATGGAGCTGGAGGTGGTGCAGGCAATGACAAGGAAGAATGCCATGGCAATGGGGAGCACATTAGCCAGCATATCGGATAGCCCGGGCATCCCCATAAAGGCCAGCACTTGGTCACGCCCAAACAAAAGCATGCAAATGGAGGCGATGGTGAGCAGGATTACGCCGATGCCTGTGTTCAGTAAATAGGACGAAGAAGAAGTAAATCGCTTGAATTCCTTTTTAAACAGCGCCTTTTTGGGTGAAATTTGCTTCAATTCCTGAATTTTATAATTGGATGTAGTGCGGTTTGCGGTTATTGCAGAATTTATTCTTGCGAAATTCTTTGCGACAATCGCTACAAAGGCCACAAATGCGCCCACAGATACGCCGATAAAAAGCAGAAACGCCGGGATATCAAAATCACTCACAGCATTTGCAAACCAGGCTGTGGGGGGATAAACGCGGTAGATTGTGCTGGTGATAGATGCGCCGATGTCCGCAAATTTTTCCACAATCGTTCTCATATTCATAACAACGAGCATCCACACGAGCATGACCGCGATGGTGAATACAACGCTCAATCCGCTTTTGCGTTTGAAAAAAGATGCCGCATACGCAATAAGTGTGCCAATGGCTGTCGCAATGGCGATGGGGATGAGCGGAATGAAGAACAGGCTCAATATGAAAAGTGGGTAAAATCCAGCTGAGGGCGATGCATATACTGCATAGATGATGCAGGAGGGAACCATGATAAACAGGCAGAAAATAAAGTTCATCAGGTAAAGCATAAACAGCCTGCTAGTAATGACTATACTAGTTTTCACGGGCAGGGACATCACCAGGTCATAATCCTTAAACCCAAAAAGCAGGCCGTTTGTTTTATAAATTGTGGTGATGAGCACGGTGATGCTGGCTGCTGTCATGGTGATGGCAGGTAGTATGTACAGCTGTCCGAGTGGCGCGAGAAGCTCGGCAATGGGTACGCAAAAGGAAACGACAAGGGTAATCATGACGATAGCGGAAGCAACCAACATGGGCATGTAGCCACGGCTGCCCCTGCCTGCTGCTGCAGGCTTTCCTTTGTCGTAAAGTGTTTTGCGCATCTGTCCGCCCGGTTGACGTTCTTTGGCAAGGTTCACCGCGCCTCGCTCGCCCGCAAGCACGGGCTTTAATTGTACTTTTAATAATAATAAAAATTTATGCATGGTCTGTCAGCTCCAAAAATACGTCTTCCAAACTGGAATTGCCTTTTACGTCCTCCATTGTGCCGGAGGCGATCAACCTGCCCTGCTTGATGATGGCGACTTTATCACATAATTTTTCCGCAACCTCAAGCACATGGGTGGAAAAGAAAATGGCGCTGCCGCTGTCGCACAGCTCTCGCATATAGGTTTTTAACGTATGCGCTGCCTTGGGGTCCAGCCCCACAAACGGCTCGTCCAGCACCAACAAGCGGGGCTTGTGGATAAGTGCGGAGATCACCGCCAGCTTTTGTTTCATGCCATGGGAATAAGAAGAAATCATATCCCCAAGGTTCCGCGTGATCTCAAAGGCATCGGCATATTTTGAGATAAGCGCCTCGCGTTCCGCTTTTTCCACGGCAAAGATATCCCCCACAAAATTAAGGTATTGGATACCCGTTAAATGCTCATATAAATCGGGGTTGTCCGGAATATAGGCGATAACTTGCTTGCAGCCTACCGGATTTTGCAGGATGGACATGCTGTCGATTTCGATATCGCCCTCGTCAAAATCGAGGATACCCACGACAGCCTTGATTGTAGTGGTTTTTCCTGCGCCGTTGTGGCCGATAAACCCAAAGATATCACCGTTTTCCACTGTCAGAGAAAGATTGTCGACAGCTTTTTTACTGCCCTTATAAATTTTAGTTAGATTTTTTATGATGAGCAAAGCGGCTGGCCTCCTTTATAAAAAACAATATATGGCAATCAGATTATATCAAACGGTCAAACGACCGTCAATGAATTTTTTAAAACCGCCGTACTTTTGTACCGGCGGCATTTGTTTATCCCGAGGGGGTAAGCTTTTGATCCAACTCACTAAGTCTGTTCAAGTGGGCGTCATCTTTTAGTTTTTCCAGAAAAGCCCGCCCACGCTCTGTTAGGCCGAACACCTCCATACACGAACCGAAATATGATTTGAACCCATTTATATAGCCCACTTGGTTACAGAGCTTGGTATTATAAATAACTTCCTTTGCCGAATATTTTTCCAGCAAAGGCGAATCCTTGGTAAAAATCCATTTGTCCCCCATGTCCTCTTTGTCCATCGTAACCAAAAGGTCACGCACACATTCCAAATTCATGCTCATCCCATTATGTCCTTACATACACCCCATTGACATTTATAGTAAGCCTGAATGAAGGAAAAGTCAAGCACGCAAGAGCGCGAAAAAAGGGGATTAGGCCATTTTAACCTGCATCCAGGCCGCTTCATACAATTTTAAAACCTCTTGGTCCAGATGCTCGTAGTATTCGCAATTTACAAGATCCTCCTTGTCAGGATTAAAGGCATAATTTTGCAATATTTCCTCGTCAATATACTCCAGCGCGGCGTCCTCCGGCGTGGAGTAGCCGGTGTATTCTGCATTCAGGGCAGCAATGTCCGGGCGCATCATAAAATCTATAAACCGTTGCGCTTCTTCCTTAACGTCCGATGTTTCCAAAATACACAACGCGTCCACAAAAATATTGGCGCCCTCCTGCGGAATGACATATTCCAGCTTGTCATTATCCTGCATGGTATAAACGGCGTCGCCTGCATACATAACGGCCATTGCTGCGCTGTTGGGGATGGCTGCATCGCTGCTGGACATGGTCATGCGAAGGTCATCCGTTCCGTAAGCCAGTACAAGGGGTTTTTGGTCTACCAGCAGGCTGCCGGCCGCCGAAATTTCTGCCTCGTCCCGAGAGTTCAGGCTGTAACCAAGTTCAATCAGCGCAACGCCCAGGCTGTCGCGGATGCTGTCATACATCAAAATCTGTCCCTTGTATTTTTCATCAAACAAAATATCCCAGCCGATTTCCTCTTCCGTGACGATTTCTGTATTATAGATGATGCCAAACGTCCCCCAAGAATAGGGCATGGAATAGGTGCAGTTTGGGTCATAGCCGCAATTTGCCTGCGCAAATTCCTTCACGTATTGGTAGTTTTCCATACTGGAGGTGTCAAGCTCGGCGAGCATATTCTCTTGCATCATGCGTTGTATCATATATTCGGAGGGCAGCACAACATCGATTTGCGTGCCTTCCGTGGAAGCGCTCACATACATTTCCTCGTTGGAGGGAGCTGTTGTCATGTTGATTTTGACGTCCGGGTTTTCCTCTTCAAACAAGGGAATGACGGTGGGATCAATATAGTCGCCCCAGTTGAGGAAGTTTACAGTCACCTGGCCACCGGAGGCGGCGGTAGAATTGCCGGAGCCGGAAGCGGGGGAGCAGGAAACGAGGATGCAAATGGTAAGCGTGATTGCCAGAAGGACAGAAATTGTTTTTTTCATATAGTTCTCCTTATAGTGTTAATACTCTCTTTGCAGAGTCCGTTTTGGTTTTTTTGTGGAACGCACGTTCACAACGATTAAAAGAACGATGACAACAACGAACATTATGGCGGAAAGCGCGTTGATCATGGGATTAATACCCACACGTGCCATGCTGTAAATATAAATAGACAGGTTTTGCGTTGTGCCCTGTGTTGTAAAAAAGCTGATCATAAAGTCGTCAAACGACATGGTGAACGCTAATATAAAGCCGGTGACAATACCCGGCATGATTTGTGGGAAGACAACCTTCCGCACAGCTTCTGACGGTTTTGCACCCATGTCCAGCGCGGCTTCATAGGTGCTCCTGTCCATTTGCCGCATCTTGGGCAAGACAGAAAAGATGACATACGGTATATTGAATGTGATGTGTGCAAGCAGCATTGTCCAATACCCGCGCGGTATATTGAGGAAAATAAACAGCAACAACAGCGAAATACCCATTACAATATCCGCGTTTACCATGGGAACATAGGTCAGGTTAAGCACAACTCCTTTTGTTTTCTTTCTCAGGCTGTCCATGCCGATGACGGCAAAGGTGCCAATGACGGTGGCAATAAGCGCGGAAAGCAGCGCCACAGAGATGGTGACCCACAGCGCTTCAGCAATAATGGGGTCGTGGAAAAGCTGCTCATACCAATGGGTGGAAAAGCCGGTCCACGTAGCCATACTTTTGGATTCATTGAATGAAAAAAGGATGAGTGCGCCGATGGGCAGGTACATAAAGATCAATATAATAGCCAGGTAAAACTGCTTGAAAAATCGTGCCATATCCTGCGTACGGCTGCCGCTACATCAGCGCGGCGCCTTCCCCTTCCTTGTCGTATTTTCGCATCACCCACATAAAAATGATGGTGAGGAGCAGCATGATGACGGCAAGCGCGGAGCCAAAGTTCCATTCACTCATCAGCAAAAACTGCATCTCAATCACATCGCCATACATCATAAAATGGCTGCCACCCAAGAGCCGCGTGATAACGAAGGTGGTCATGGCAGGCATAAAGACCATGGTGATGCCGGAGATAATACCGCTTTTTGTAAGAGGCACTGTCACCTTCCAGAATGTTTGCCACCTGTTAGCACCCAAATCCTGCGCCGCGATGGCATAAGAGGTGTCCATCTTTTGGAACACGGAGTAGATGGGCAGTATCATAAATGGCAGGAAATTATAGACCAGGCCAAACAGCACTGCACCGCCGGTATATAAAAATTGTACTGGCTCCAGCCCAATGGCCATCAAAAGCTGGTTGATGATGCCGCTGTTATCCAAAAGCGCGCGCCATGCATATGTACGCAGCAAAAAGTTCATCCACATGGGCAAGATGAACAAAATGGATATGATGGCCGCCCTGTTTGCCTTCATTTTGGAGAGCAGGTAGGCGACGGGATAGCCAAGGGCGAGGCAAATGGCTGTGGCGGCTAGCGCATACAGCGCGCTTCTACCAAATACCGTCATATAGGTAGGGGAAAACGCGTTCACAATGTTTTCCATGGTGAGCACGGTAACACCACCCGATCCTGTACGGGTAAACGCATATAGTACAATCAAAATCAGCGGTGCAATGATAAAGATAGCAAGCCATGCATAATAGGGCAAAGCAAACGCCCGGCTTCCGACGAATGGATTGTTCATTTTGTTTTTGTGCAATGCTTGTTTCACGCTACACAGCCTCCATGTCGTCAATGCGGACGTTGTCATAAGAGCTTGCTTCCATTACATGGATATCGTTTGGCTCCAGTATAAAGCCCACCTCTTCGCCAATCTGGAATTGATCAGTGGAATGAACAAGCCATTCAAAGCCGTTTTTGCCATCTAGGCGAATCTCATAGTGCACCCCCATAAATAACGTGGAGGTGACAGTGCCTGTTATCATGCCATCCTTGATGCCGCGGGTGATTTCAATATCCTCTGGCCGCACAACGACGCGCACTGGTTCGTTTTCATTAAAGCCTCGATCCAGGCATTTAAAATCATTTCCGGCAAAATGCACCAGATAATCGGCTTTCATAATACCGTCAATGATATTGGATTCGCCAATAAAGTCGGCGACAAATGAATTTCTGGGTTCGTTGTAAATTTGCTCTGGCGTGCCCACCTGTTGAATTACCCCTTCGTCCATCACAGCGATTGCGTCGCTCATGGTGAGCGCTTCTTCCTGGTCGTGCGTCACATATACGAAGGTGATGCCCAGTGATTTTTGCATTCGCTTTAGCTCCAGCTGCATTCCCTGCCGGAACTTGAGGTCAAGTGCCCCCAGCGGCTCGTCAAGCAGCAATACCTCCGGCTCATTCACCAACGCGCGTGCAATGGCAATGCGTTGCTGCTGCCCACCGGAAAGGCGGGATACATCCCTGTCTCCATAATTCTTCAGCCCTACCAGCTTCAGCATATCCTCCACACGCTTTTTTATGACGGATTTCTCTGTTTTTTTCAGCTTTAGCCCAAATGCAATGTTTTCAAATACATTTAGGTGCGGAAAAAGGGCATAACGCTGGAACACGGTGTTTACCCTGCGCTTATAGGGAGGAACGCCCTTAATATTTTCGCCAAAGAGCAGTACATTGCCGCCAGTGGGCTCTTCAAAGCCGCCAATAATGCGCAGCATGGTGGTTTTTCCGCAGCCGGAAGGCCCCAGCAGCGTCATGAATTCATTTTGCTTGATGTATAGGTTGATGTTGGAGAGCACGTCCACACCGTCGAATTCCTTGTATACGTTTTTGAAATCAATCACATGTTCCATTGTCTGTCCCTCAAAAATTGGGTGGGCTGGAAACCCACACCAGTTCCGCTTTTTTCTTGCCGGTATTTTCCACATAATGTGGCAGGTCGGTCTTATAATAAAAGCTGGAGCCTTTGCGGAGGCGGTGCTTTTTTCCGCCCAGCACCAGTGTAATGCTGCCGGACAGCACAAAGCCGAATTCTTCGCCGGGGTGCGGGCGGTCTTCCTCCGTTTTCGCGCCTGCATCCAACGTAAGCAAGATGGGCTCCATCTCATTCTTTTGTGCGTTTGGCACCAACCAGATAATTTTCTGGTCATCCATTTCCTTCTCAAACATGTCTGCGGTGTTAAATGTTACTTTCTCCGGCTCGTCGTCGCTGAAAAACTCCTTAAGGTCTGTGCCGAGGCATTCCAGTATGTCGGTGAGCGTGGCAATGGAGGGGGAGGTTAAATCGCGTTCAAGCTGGGAAATAAAGCCTTTTGAAAGCTCGGCGCGGTCGGCAAGCTCGCTTTGTGTGAGCGAAAGCTGCTGCCTCAATACTTTTATTTTTTGCCCAATACTCATAATCCACCATCCATAATATCAGCGATAAAACCGAAGCACGCAAGCATAAGGAAAGATGCTTGCCGCAATGCATGTCCGTAAACTTTTTGTTTAGAATAGCTAAACAATTTGGACGAATTTTATTAAAGCATATTCATTGAGTCGTGTCAATAGTTTTTTGATCGTATAACAACTAGATATGAAAAAAATACTTAGTGTAAGTAAATCAGAGTGGTAGTGCTCTCGGGGGCTATGCCTGGTCTTCTGCTGCGCAGGACAGGAATAATTGCTCCAGCTTTTCCAGTCGGGCTTTTACCTCCCAGATCCGTTCTTGTATTTCGTGGGCGGGGATAGCCTTGCCCTTTTTGGTATTCATGTCATTATGCATACGCAAATGAAGCATTCCAAGCATACGCCAGCATTGGCGTACTTCATGCTTAATCTCTTCAAACTCTGCAACTGGCAGCCGTGCTGGTTTTGTGCTTGCTTTCATTTCGACAAATCACGTTTTGCGGCTTCATATGCGTCTTTGGCAGCCTGTGCCGCGTCCTTGGCCTTTTGCTGAGCGATATCCGCCGCTTTTAACGCAGCCTCCTTGGCTTTGTCGGTGCCTTCTTTGGCAAAGGCCTTCATTTTTTCCGCCGCTTCGGTTGTGGCGTCTTTGGCAGCGCTGGACGCATTATGCGCATTTACAGATGCCTTGATATACAATTCCTTGCCTTTTTCGCTTACGGCCTCAAAAAAACCATCAGCTTTTTTTCCGAACTCTTCAAATGTACCCATTGTTGGATGCCCTCCGTTTTTTACTCTTATTATTCTAATACACAGTAAGGGAAGATGCAAAACAAAAAAGCAGCCCCGTGATAGAGGACTGCTTTTCTTAAATGGTTGTAAAACGTTTTATTTTACTTCCACTTCCGCGCCGGCTTCCTGAAGCTGAGCAGCCATCTTGTCTGCATCTTCCTTGGAAATGCCTTCTTTAACGTTGTTCGGTGCGCCATCAACAAGCTCTTTTGCTTCCTTCAGGCCAAGGCCGGTCAGTTCGCGAACGACTTTGATTACCTTGATTTTCTCTGCGCCAGCAGCTTTCAATACAACATCAAACTCTGTTTTCTCTTCTGCAGCAGCATCACCGCCGCCACCAGCAGCAGGAGCAGCGGCAACCGCAACAGGAGCGGCAGCGCTAACGCCAAATTTTTCTTCCAGTTCTTTCACGAGCTCAGCAAGCTCCAAAACGCTCATTTTTTCAATTGCTTCAATCAGTTGTGCTTTATCCATGATAGTGTTACCTCCAAATAATCTTTGTTAAATTCTTTTTTTTGTGCAGGCACATTTGCCGACCTGCGGGGCAGTGTTGCTTTTTAGGTTAAGAACCCTGTGCTTCTTTTTGCTCGCGTATTGCGTTAAGCGCACGAACAAACGAGCCGGGAACAGCGGCAAGAACGCCCACAAAGTTTGTGATAGGCGCGTTCATGCTGCCCATCATCTTTGCGATCAACTCTTCCTTGGACGGCAGCTTTGCCAGGTTGTCGATGCCTGCTGCGTCAATTACTTTGCCATCTAGCACGCCGCCTTTAATCTCTGTCTTTTTCGTGTCCTTTACGAACTTAGCCAGGATTTTTGCGGGAGCGACAGGATCATTATACCCAAACGCCACGGCTGTGGGGCCTTTGAAATAATCCTCAGCGCCCTCAATGCCAAGCTCGTTTGCGGCACGCAGCAGCACGTTGTTTTTGATAACCTTATATTCCACCTCCGCAGCGCGGAACTGGTTCCTAAGATTAGTAACCTCGTCTACAGTGAGCCCCCGGTAATCGAGGAGGATGATGCTTTGTGCACGTTTCATTTTATCGGCAACTTCGCTCACTACTTGCTGTTTTTGCTGTAACTTCGCTTCCTTCAAGTGTGTTTCACCTCACTTTTGCGTCGGTATTAAAAAATGCCTTGTAAAGCCGGCAAGACAATTACAAAGCATATCGCTGTTTGCAGTTCTGTCCGCCTCGGCAGGATATTTAAGCTTGCGCCCCTGAGTCTGTGGCTTTGACGTTTTCACTTTTTCACGCAAAATTTATAATAGCATGGTTTAGGGTGGATGTCAATTGAAAAATTGCTGCACTGCGGGGCGTGGATCTGCTTCCGCAAAACCTGTACCTATATATATTATGTCTTTTTTCAATGCGAGGATGAAGTTCGGCAGGAGCATGCTTTTTTTCGATAATACCGATCGCCGAATTTTACGAAAGGGATCAATAGAAAGCCAAAAGCTTATATCCACGCCGGGCGGTAAATCCAGCTCGTTTAGCTTCGTATAATTCTTCCGGCGGGTTTCCTGCCAGTGTTCATGTTGAAAGCCGCTGCGTTGCGAAGGGCGATTTTGAGTCTAGGACTTTACATTTTCGCCGCGCACCCATCGTTATTATTCGGTATCAAAATTCCCGAAACCGCCTATGGGACATTGCTCCATCCCGGATGAATTGCCCCGAGTGCAGGCTTTGCTATATTTTTGAGGAATAACCGCCGTCAACACTTAGTATGGCCCCGGTGGTGTATTGTGAATGCTCTCCAACAAAGTATTTCACAGCCTGCGAAATGTCCTCGGGTTCCCCCAATGCTTTTAATGCGGTGGAGTCCTTTAATTTTTTAGCCATAACAGGATCATCAAACAAAATCCTGTTGATTTTTGTGGGAATGGTGCTTGGCAAAACAGCATTACAGGTAATGCCAAATGGGCCGAGCTCCCGTGCAATTGCTTTTGTCATCATGTTCAGGCCGGCTTTTGCCACACAGTAATCAATGGGCATGTCGGCAAAATCCTGAGACAATGCGGATGAAATGTTGATAATACGCCCCTGGATATTTTGCTCTTTCATTTGCGCGCCAACGAGTTTTGTGAGGAAAAAGGTTCCCCTTAAGATTACATCCATTGTTTTATCAAATTCCGCCACCTCGCGGTCAAACAACATTCCATCAAAGAAAACACCAGCGTTGTTTACCAACACATCCACACGCCCAAAGGCTGCCATTGCGGCGTCAAAAATAGCCTGGACGCCTTCCATTTTACCCACGTCGGCCTTTACACAGGCAGCATCCACATTATTGCTTCTGATTTCGTCTGCAACCTTGTTTGCGGATGCTTCATCGCTGTAATAGTTGACAAGGATGTCATATCCTTCTTTTGCCAGCATAAGTGCGATTGCTTTTCCCAGCCCGTTTGATGCGCCGGTTACGATTGCGGTTTTCTTCATTGAGAAATACCTCCGTCCTGATTTAATGAAATAAGCGCCTGCCTGCAAATAAGGCGGCCTGTTTTTCTGTAAAAAGGATGCAAGACCCTTTTAGCAGCAGAATTAAGCTATACATATGTGGAATGTAACGGCGGCTATTCGTTTAGCTCGTCCAGTGTCAGCGCATAGCTTTCCATAAAATGCCGCATAAAGTATTCAATCTCCGGTAACTCCATGGCATCAATATTTTCCCGGATACGTAAGGCTGCTTTGTCAAACTCGGAGTTGCCGCTTTTCTTTTCTTCCACGCATTTGATATAAGCACATATTTTGTCGGCAGCTTTCACAATCTGTTTTGTTTCCGGGCTTATTTGGCCCAGCACATAGGGGGCGATGCGCGGCTTCATCTCTTCGGGTAGCATGTCTACCATGGTTTGCTCGGCTTGTCTTTCTATCTTCTTGTAAGCCTGTGTAATTTCTTCGTCAAAGTATTTGACAGGCGTGGGCAGGTCGCCGGTGATGGCTTCCCCTGTTTCGTGATAGATGGCAGCGAGTAGTACTTCCTTTTCGTCTGCGTGCCCGTCAAAAAGTTCATTTTTGATAACGCATAGGGCGTGTGCGATGGTGGCGACGTGAAAGGAATGCTCTGCCACATTTTCTTCCAGTGTGTTGCGCATCAGGCCCCATCTTTTAATATGTTTTAAGCGTGACAAATAGGCGTAAAAACTTTTTTTCATAGCTACCACCATATAGTTTAATTGACTGATTACAATTATCATATCATAAATCCAGACTGGCTGCCAGATATCGCAGTGGAAACAAGGACGTTCTGTTGGCAAATTGTTTTGATATGAAAAGACGAGAGGCTTCGCTTCATAAATTGTTAAGAAATTTGATGGTTGGTTTGTCATTTTTAATCAGTATAGTGGGAGAAAGCTCAACAGGTGGTATGGTATAATGTTTCCGTAGCAAGCTAGGATAACGAATACTAAATCATTTGGACAAAGGGGATAGAAGATGACAATACTGGTATGTGATGACGAAAGAGAGATCGTGGACGCGATAGAAATATATCTTTTGAATGAAGGATATGAGGTGCTGAAGGCATATGACGGGCTGCAGGCTCTTGACCTGCTGGAGCAAAACGAGGTGCATCTGGTTATCATGGATATCATGATGCCGCATATGGATGGAATCCGTGCCACAATGCGCCTTAGGGAAAGCGGTAACATTCCTGTGATCATGCTTTCTGCAAAGTCGGAAGACGGCGATAAAATACTGGGGCTGAACTCGGGCGCGGATGATTACCTGACAAAGCCGTTCAACCCATTGGAGCTGATTGCGCGGGTAAAATCACAGCTTAGGCGGTTTACGTCGCTGGGTAGCATGGAAACGGTGCAGGGTGTGATTTCTACCGGCGGGTTGACGCTGGACGACAGGAAAAAAACAGTGACCGTGGATGGCGAACAAGTAAAGCTGACGCCCATGGAATACAAAATACTGCGGTACCTGATGCAAAATATGGAGATGGTGCTGTCCACAACGCAGATCTATGAGCATGTGTGGGACGAGCGGGCAGTAGGGGCGGAAAACACCATTGCGGTGCATATCCGCCGCATTAGGGAAAAAATAGAGATCAACCCAAAGGACCCAAAATATTTAAAGGTGGTATGGGGCATTGGCTACAAAATCGAGAAAATCAAGGTTTAATATTGGATTCAAAATACTGGCGTGGGCATTGTGCGTTGCTAGCGCGTGTGGCATTATTTTTGCCGCGCGCACAATGGGGCTTACCGGGGTGGACAATGCCGTCCCCAACTATGCGGATAGCTATGACAACATAAGCAACCTTCAAACATATACCAATTATTTAAAGCTGCATTATTTTGAACCGACAGACTATTCCATAAGGTTGGAAACGGAGGAGCGGACTGGAATATTAAAAAATGAGCGGAACCAGGAGATTGCCTCCGCGCTTGAATGGGGCTATTATGAGCTGCTGGATAGTGGCACCGGGATGTACAATTATGATACGGAACAGGTCGTTTATTTTGATGATTTTCTGGAGCCTGTAAGGCAGGAAACATCGACGTCCAGCGAAGAGGCTGCTGCGGTTAATGTGGATGAAGAGACGACTGCGAGCAGTACAGACGCGGCAGAGGCCGAAGGGGATGTAACGAGCTTCTCGATGGAGGAAGCTGAAGACGTTGCAGCGGAACATGCCGAGACGGCCCCCATCTTTAGGGAAATTTCCGAGACAGGATCGGGTTATTATCCACCGCTCACCGAGCGTCAAATTGAGCGCGTCACGCAAATTGTGCAAGATTATGAAGAGCTGATAGGAAACGCGAAGCAATTTGTAATAAATGAAAGGCAGGCTGAACGTGAGGAAGCCAGCGAATATATTGCCCGGCGCACAGATATGCAATACGCAATTGTGGATGGCGGTGAGCTGGTGGAAAGCAATGCGGATGGCGATGCGGTGGGAGGCATTCAGGCGATTGACGCAAAAATGATATCCACTTTTACAAAAGAGGGCGATGCGGAGTATGTATATACGGGAAATGGTACTGTTGAGGTGGAGGAATCATACTTTGGCCAGCCAATCTTTTATGTCGCGCCCACAGCGGAGGCCTATGCGCGGCATGTTGCCGCCTATAATGAGCAATACGATGCGTTCAAGGTTTTCTTCGTATGGTTGATTGTGTGTATCATCGCGTTTATCATGGGCTTTGTATGGCTGATGTATACGGCGGGCAGAAGGCCGGACAGCGATGAAGTGCGGTTGCTGCCTATAGATAAAATTGTTTACCTTGATATCGGGTTTATCATTATGCTGGTGTGCGTCGGGTTGTTGCTGTTGGGTGCATACTTAAGCTCAGGCTCCATATTCCAGTTTTTTGGCTCCGCTTCTATCGACGCCATTGGCGTGTTCGGGATGTGCGTTTGCTTGGGCGGCGCGGTCAGTGTTGTGCTCCTTTGGTGCACCTGCCTGCAAAGGCGTGTGCGGCATGGCGGCGCCGGGGAATTCACGCTCGCATATTTGTTGTTTGGTAGCGTGAAAAAGCTATATGACGAATCTGGCCTGAAATCAAAGGCGGTGGCGGCTTTTGTCTGGTATGCAATAGCTGGTATTGTTATCGCTGGGATACTGTGTGTTGGCGTTGCCTTTAGGGATATCATCTTCCTGCCCATTGGCATTATCCTCATCATCATATATATTATGCTTTCCCTGCGGTTTACATTGAAAAAAGCTGCGGGAGTGGCTGAGATTGCCCGCGGGGTGAAAGAAATAAAGGATGGGGATTTGGAATATACGATTCCCGCGCGAGGAAATTACGACCTCGACAAGATTTCCGCAGACATTAATAATATTGCGGAGGGCTTGTCTAACGCGGTGCATCGGGAAGTAAAATCCGAGCGTATGAAGACAGAACTGATCACCAATATTTCGCATGACCTTCGTACTCCGCTCACCTCTATATTGACTTATATTGACCTGCTGAAAAAGGAAGAGGGCCTTTCGCAAAGCGCCAAGGGATATCTGGATGTGCTGGATATGAAGAGCTATCGGCTAAAGGCTCTTACAGACGACCTCTTTGAAGCGGCAAAGGCGTCCAGCGGCGACGTTACGGTAGACCTGTCCCGTATTGAGTTGGTGCAGTTTATGGAGCAGGCGCTGGGCGAGATTTCCGACAGGATGGAAAGCAGTGGACTTGTCTTTATCAATACAATACCGCAGGAAGAATTGTATGTTCATGCCGATGGAAAGCTGCTGTTTCGTGTGATTAACAATGTGATGGATAACGTTATGAAGTATTCGTTGCCCGATTCCAGGGTATACCTTGATATCAGGCGCGACGGCGAAGGGCATATCGATGTTGTTGTCAAAAACATCTCCAAGGAAGAGCTTAATATCACGGAAGATGAGTTGATGGAGCGGTTTGTACGCGGCGATTCCTCCCGCAATACGGAAGGCTCTGGGCTGGGCCTTGCCATCGCGCGTAATTTTATGCAATTGATGGGCGGCAGATTCTTGATTGAGATTGACGGCGACCTGTTTAAGGTGAAAATAGAGTTGCCGGAGGTGGAGCCGCAGGAGAAGGATGAAGCGGGGGAGAATGAAGAGCCATTCTGTGAGGAATAGGACAAACGGCGCGGTTGTGTTTGGGAAAAAATTATAGAAAAAAAGCGGTATCCTGTGTGGATGCCGCTTTTTGGTTCACTTCTTCTCATCGTCCAAAAGCTGTAGTTCAAACCGGTCAAAATCGACCCTGTCTATAAAATCGTCCGGACGAAAGGTGGCCTTGCGGAACAAGCCAAGCTGTTTCGTGTGCTGTGAGTGCCACATGGGCGCTTCTATGTCGAATTTTTGCGCAAAATACTCAATGCATTCCAAAATGGCGGCAGACATGTCTACTTTGTTGCTCGTAGTCGTGTCCGATTTAATGGTCTTTCCGTTTTTCCAAAGCTTGCCCCATACAGTGATCATTCTTTGTTCCATTTCTGTGTTGTTTTGTTGTGAATCCCATCATATCAATTTCGGGCAAAAAAAACAAGGAAAAAGTGCGGCACGCAGCAAAGGGCACAACGCAATAGCGCTTACCCTTTGCTATATTGGCGATTGCCCTATTGTAATGGGACCGTGATTGCGCCTGACGTATATCGCTCGTCGGTTGATTCATTGTATGGGAGGAGCGTGAGTTCCCTCCAATTTTCGTCTGGAAAGGGGATGGAAAATTGGAAATAAACCGCATGGTTGCCACTTCCACAAAAGCGCAGCACCTCATACAGGCCGGCCTGCCCGGACTCAAAGCCGGAGGAATCATCCTTCACAGTATCGGATATACCGTCGCGCGTCAGGTAAATACCAAGTTTTTCCTTTAGAATCTGCCCGTCTGCAAGCATCTCAAACCTGAGGTTTTCACCAAATCCGTCGCTGTTTTCCACCAATATGCTGGCGTTTATTTCATATGGTTTGACACGCACATGTTCTACGGTTGCGCCATAGCCGTTTATTTCACGCCGTTGGTTTGTTACAGTTTCTGCCATGGAGCTGTCCGTTTTGATTTTGATTGGAACCGCGACCCGGCCTTGTGTGGCGTAGGTGCCGGAATATCCCTCACCCAGATTGGTATTGCCGGACCGCCAAACGGTTGCGCCCTGCCATTCTTCGTTATATGCTTTGTCACCAGATTCGGCAACCGGCACGACAAGTATTTCCGATGTGCCATCGTTGGCTATATCCCAGTTTTCCAGGTAAAGATAGAAGGTCAGGTCTTCCGCGCCATCCAGCATGGATGCGTCCTTCCCCAATCCAAAGGTATTGTCTCCAAACACATTGCTCACAGTAATGGTATTATCTCCTTCTGTAACGGCATACGCACTGCCGCCCAAAAACTCATTTCCCAGCCGCACAGCCACATTGCCCAGCGTTTGTATTTGCATAGTTTCTCCTGTTGGGGCTTGCGCAAGAAGCGTGGATAGGTCGTTGCCAAGAATATGCGATACATCTGCCGAGCCTTTATCCAAGGTATAATTGAGATATAGCCTGTCACCGTCATACAGTGCTTCGGTGACGGTGAGTGGCCCCAAGTCATAAATCCAGTCCGCGCCGCCCGCCAAATCGGCCTGCTCAACAGTCGGCTCGCCGCGCATCACGTTGCTTTGCACCTCCGGATATGCTACAGCCTGCCGATCTTCTGGCGGGGTAGACATATAATCCGCTACAGAAGTAAAAAAATCCAACACAGCCGCGCGCACGGGTGGCATAGCCATCACAAATACTATGGCTGCGGTTGCTCCTGCGATAACAGGGATCCAATGGGTTTTCCTTTTGTGGGCTGTTTTTTGCTGTGCCTGCTGCCAGATAGATTCTTTTGCCACGTCTTCAAAATAGCTGCTGTCAAATGCCTGGCTTAGCATTTTGTCCACGTCATATTTCATGATATTCACCTCCGATTGTACTATCCTCCGGCGTTAACAGGACTTTCAGTTTTTGCCGTGCGCGGAACAGGCGTGTCTTGACGGCGGAATAAGAGATGCCCAGCAGATCTGCCGTTTCCAGCTCGGAAAAGCCACCGTAGTAATACAGCTTTATGGGAAGGGCCAGCTTTTGCCCCAGACTGTCCACTGCCTTGCGCAGCTCGCGCGCCGCCTCGCGGTAAACATAGGTTTCTTCATTTTGCGTGGTGATGCTGTTTAGGTATGCGTTTAGGTCGTCTATTGGAATTTCACGCTGTTTTGCGCGAATCCGTTTTGCCTCGTTGATCGCGATGCGCACAAAGTATGCTTCCGCATTGTCAATCCGGCGTTTTTGCATGGCACCCATCAGCCGTACCAGTGCTTCGGAAACAGCATCCTCTGCCCCCTGTGCGTCAAAGCACACGGCCTTTGCCGCACGATAGGCCTTTTTATAGGACTGCTCAAACACCTGCTCCAGGCTTATGTTCACAGTCATGCTTTCACCTCCCTTGATCTGGTACTACAACGGGAGTATTTTTCTTCTCCTACCCATAAGACCCGGCAGGGGCGAAAAAGGTTACCTCATGGGATGAAAAAAGGGGAACGCAGGCTGCGTCCCCCAGTAGATTTCGGTTTTTATTATTTTAAATTGTCCGGATTCAGGCCTTTTAGCTCCTCCGCCACAAAGATGCCGTCCTTTCGCACCAGCACATCGTCAAAGTAAATTTCGCCGCCGCCCATCTCCGGCGTTTGCACCAGCACAAGATCCCAGTGCACTGCGCTTTCATTTCCGTTATAAGCGTCGTCGTAGGCGCTGCCTGGCGTAAAGTGCAGGCTGCCCGCGATCTTCTCGTCAAATAAAATATCGCCCATAGAGCGTGTGATGTGGGGGTTGATGCCCAGGGAGAATTCGCCCACATAGCGCGCGCCCTCGTCTGTATCGAAGATTTCGTTAACACGCTTGGTATCGTTTGCTGTCGCTTCGATGATCTTTCCGTCTTTAAAGTTCAGGCTGACATTCTCAAATTTAAAGCCTCGGTTGATAGAGGGCGTGTTATAGGTGATCCGCCCGTTCACACTGTCGCGCACAGGTGCGGTGTATACTTCGCCGTCTGGCACGTTAAAATGCCCGGCGCATTTTTTAGCGCCTATATCTTTGATAGAAAAGGTGATGTCTGTGCCCGGCCCTGTAATGTGTACCTTGTCCGTGCGCGCGTAATAATCCAGCAGCGCGTCCATTTCTTTTGACATTTTGGCATAGTCAAGGTTGCACACCTTAAAATAAAAATCCTCAAATGCCTCGGTGCTCATGCTTGCCTGCTGTGCCATCGATGGGGTGGGATACCGCAGCACCACCCAGTTTGTGTTTTTCACACGAAGGTTGTGGTGCACCTCTTTGGAATAAATGGATTGGTACATCTCCATTTTATCTGGAGGAACGTCGCCCATTTCCGTGGCATTCATGCCGCCGCGAAACGCTATGTAAGCCTGCATTTCCTTCATGCGTGCGCTGTCCCATTTTGTAATGTTTTCAATTTGCTCCCTGCTTGCCTGCATCAGCCATTCGCGCGTAACCGCAGCGTGCGGCATTGTTGTGTAAGGGTTTCCGCCTGCTGCGTAGGTTTCTTTAATAAGCTGCTGCACAAGGGCGTCATCGCAGCCTGTCACATCGATCAATACATTATCGCCCTTTTTCACCCTGCACGAATAATTTACCAGTGTGTGGCATAGTTTTTTTACTCTTTCGTCTACCATTTTATTTACCTCTGCTCTGCAATTGATATTTATATTCATTATTATAGCACATATGTAAACACAGCGGCAGGTGTGTTAAACATGAGGATGCTGCCGGTAAAGCCAATAGGGAGAAACTTGCTAATACAAGCAAAAACGCGAAATAGTCCTCTGGAGGTAAAGTATACCCTTTTGGGCGTTTTCTGTCATGCGTAAATCCGTAAAATAAGATATAGGGATTGGACAAAAGGATGTGAAAGGAAGTGGCGCAAAACAAAAAGCGGATTAAAAAGTGGTTAAGAATATTAACCCTGGTGCTTGCGCTGCTCATTCTAGCGGCGGTGACGGTGTCGCATGGCGCCGGGGAGGAAGATAAAGTGGATGCCGGAGTGGTGGCGGAAAGCGTAGATGCTGGGGAAACGGGTGATGGAGCAATACAACTTGATACAGAACAACCGTTGGTTGTTCCGGAGGAAGAGACACAGCAAAACGAAGAGCATGGCACGGCACAAGAAGCGGGTGGCGCGGATGAGGCGTCTGAGGGAAATGAAGAATATCTGGAAGAGCAACAAAGTGTGGAAACCGAGGCCGAGGCGAAAGTGCAACCGGAGCAGCATGAGGAACAGGCCGACGGGCAAGAGGATAGTGTAGAGGAAGAGGGACAGCCGGATACAGAGC
Organism: Christensenellaceae bacterium OttesenSCG-928-K19; assembly: GCA_030266015.1. GTDB lineage: Bacteria > Bacillota > Clostridia > Christensenellales > Christensenellaceae > UBA5399. Next base: position 22,363 of record JAJDHD010000022.1, read on the forward strand.
AAAGCCAAAGCCAAAGCATACAGCCGCTCAATGCATATGGATATACGGTTCTGCCGGATGGCGCCAGTGCGGTGGTGACTGACTTTTTGCAGCTAAAGGACGCGATAGAGAAGGACAACGGCATTGTAAATGTCTATCTGGGGGCGGATATAGAGCTGCTGCAAAACAGGACGGTGATACCGGCATCCAAGACGGTGTTTACACTGTCCGGCACAGACCCAAGGACGGGCATACAATATACGATTACGGAGCATAAAACGACAGGGCTCGCCAATATTGTGGTGCCCAGCGGCAACAAGGCGACAAGGACGGTAACAATGGAGGATATGACCATTGTGAACCAAGGCGATTATTACGGGCTGATTGGTATTGAGGATATCGGCGGCGGTGTGGATATGATAGCGAGGAACATATCGTTTGCGGGGAGGCAGTTTGCGTATAACCCATACGGGCGGTTGATATTTGAAGGCGATAACAGCATCACGATCAACCAGGTGACAAGCGGAGGCGTAGGGGAAGAAGTGGCAGAGGTGTTGAATGTGGTTGTCCGGGGAAGCCTTACCGTTAACTTCAACTCCACATTCCATGTGTTTAGGATGAATACTGGCGCGGGCACATTCACAGTGGAAGGCAGCTTGGTGCTGAATGCATCCAGAATCGCATCTGGCAACGGTGTAATCCAGAGCCTGACAGGCGCAAGCGCTGTCGGGATGTATGTCCGGGCGGGCGCAAGCGTGGATATTACGGCAAACAACAGGCTGGCAAGCGGCATATTAAGCGAGCTGGTGGTAGAGGACGGCGCGGTGTTCCGATTCGAAAAGACGGGGACGGCCGCTTACCCGGCAATCAATCTGCGGCAAAGGCTGTCGGTAGGCACGGGCGCGGTGTTCTATGCATCGCAAAGCGCAGCAAGCTACCTGATACAGTTTAGCGAAGTGCCGTCTGCAATGGCGGGCGGCGTGATGGAATTTAACAGCCCGGAGAAGGTGACGCTGCAAAACATCGGTGGTGCGCGGATGGTATACGGCACAAAAACGGAGGAGTTTACTGTTACAACGCAATACCTTGACTATTGGAGTAGCGGGCAGGATCTCGCGGCAGACGCGGCATACAGCTTTTCCAAGAAGGATGTGCCGGGCGGGGAGGATATCACCATAAGAATGACGCATAAAGCGGGAGTGCCGGTCGGCATTGTATCAAACAACGCTGATATTACGGCGGATAAGCTGAAGCTGGATGCGACGGCAAAGCAGGTTGTGCTTGGCCAGGAATCCAAGGCGACGTTGAAATTCACGGCACAGTTGGAAGAAACAGGCGATGCGGTAGCTGGGTTTGCGATGGAAGACCAACTGGCCGAAAAGTGGGTGGAAACAGTGGTTTGGCCACAGGAGGTTCCCGGATACATTGCGACTGGGTATTCGGTGGATGGCGGTGATGTGCAGCAACTGCAGAACGGGCAGGCAAAGTTGATACCGCAGGAGAATGAAGTGAAGATTGTTTTTTATTATGCGGAGCCGGTTTTGGAGGTTAGTGTACCTGTAAAGATGATGTTTGCGGCATATGAAAATAATGGCGGGGAGATCACCTCGCGGGAATATGAGTTTCGGAACGGTTCGGCGTTTGATGTGGATGTCTCGCTGGTGGGAGTGTCCGGGATGGAAGGAACGGAAAACATGGGGTTGAGGACGCGGGAGGAAGCGCAGCAAATCGGTGGACTGTGGCTGGAGCTGGCCCCACGGGATACAAGCAGGTTTAACGCGGTTGATTTTGCCACCGCAACGAGCGGTCCGCAATATATCGGGCGGCTGGGCGATGATGGGGATGCGCAAAACCGCACAATGGAATACACGCTGGGCGGCTGGCATTATGGCAGCTTTGGCACCGAGGCAGCATGGCCGGCCTGGCAGGTGGAGTTTTTGTTTGAGATGGGCAAATAAGGAAAAGGAGAAAGCAAATGAATACAGCAATCAGAATGACAAAGCAAGAAATAAAAGAGCAGGAAAAACGCAAGCAAAAAAGGTGGACGCTGATCGCCATCCTGCTGCTGCTTGTAGCGGCGCTTGGGTTCATCATTTATATGGCAAACTACCCGACGACACAAGCGGCGCACATGGTGGCGGGAGATATCTTCCCGGGCGCGGGAACGGCGGAGGAAGGGAATTTGCCGGGTATGACAGAGGATGAAATCAAGGCGCAAATGCAAAGGGAAGTGGACGAGACGATGTTTTCGTTCAAGGTAAATGCCCAGCCGGTCTTTGAGGACGGGAGCGGCGAAGGGACGCTGCGCATAGAGAACCCGAGCCACAATGTTTACCCGTTTGTGGTGGAGATATTCCTGGATGAGACCGGGGAAAAGGTCTATGACTCGGGTGGGGTGCTCCCCAACCATCATATAGAAACGGCAAAGCTGACCACGGCACTTGCCGGGGGAACGTACAAAGCGACAGCTTATATCAATGCCTATGACCCGGATACAAATGAATTCCAAGGGAAATCGGCTGTGAGCATGGAACTGGTCATTCAAAACTAGGAGGTTTTAAAATATGAAAAAGACAATGAGGTTAGTAGCGGTATTGGCGCTGTGTGTGGCACTGCTGGTGCCCGCAACGGGCCTGGCGGCAGGGTTTGAACCGGAATCTCCGGCAAACACTACAACAAACGGCGCGGATGGCAAAGAAGTGATTCCTGTGTATGGATACATCGGGCAGGACACCACAATTGTGGATCCGGATCCGGAAAAACCGGAGGTGCCCCCGGAAACAGAGATCTACATCGAAGTACCGGTAAAAGTACTGTTTGCGGCATTCGAAAGTGATGCGGGAGCAATCAGCTCGCCGGATTACACAATCACAAACCTTTCCACGGCAAACGACGTGAAGGTGGAGGTGGAGAGTTTCGTCCAGCGGGCAACCCCTGCGGTGGACTTAAACGGAAACCTTTCATTGAAGCTTGTTGACAGCAAAGGGGCCGATATTGTAGGCGGGTTGTTCCCGGGTGCATATGAATCGGCAAAGCTGCTGGCAGAGAACCTGCCCAAGAAGGCAGACGGGTCTGACGCAAACAGGCTGGGCTTTGCAATCGGCGGCACTTGGAACGGTGGATTTGCTTCAGAGCTTCATCCGGCATTCGACATGACGTTAAAGTTTTCGGTGGCGGTTTAAGTAACCTGACCATCGAAATAAAAATACATCAATACAATACAAAGCGGGAGGCCTCGTTACTTCAATGCAGCGGGGCTTTTTGCTTTGGACAAAGATGGATCTATTGAAGTGCTTGTGTAAGAAAGGCAATGCCTATTATTGCCCGACGTGGATCTCGTAAAACTGAGGCAGCACCTTGATCTCCACGCTGTTCGTCTTGCCTCCATATTCCCCATCGATGGTCCAGGGCACCTCCTCGTCAAATTGCAGGGAAACGCTTTTGCATTTTTTAAGCAGGATGCCCTTGGTGTTATATTTTTTCAACAATAGTTTTAGCGCTGTGTAAGGCAGGGCAAGTATGTTTTTGGGACGTGTTACAAGCAGCAGCTCCAGTTCTCCGTCGTCCATGGAAACGCCCTGGCCGTGAAGCTTTAGTACTCGCCCGATGGAGAGGGAGTTTGTAATGCTGCCGAAGAGATATCTGCCGCAATATTGCTGCCCGTCAGCGTAAAGGGTGACTCTGTGGCTGCGTGCGCGCAGCAATCCCTTGAAAAACTGAGAGAGGTATGCGAGGTAGCCCCATCTGTTTTTGGCAGATTGAGGCGTAGCATAGGAAATTTCTGTGAACGCGCCGAATGCCGCGATGTAAGTGAAGCAACGCGTTTGATTGAACTGCCCGGCGTCGATGGGAAAAGGGCAGGTTTGCGGGAAGGTTTCTATGCAGCGGGGAGGGTGAACTGGAATGCCGAGCGTCCGCGCAAGATCGTTGGTGGTGCCGCAGGGGACAAAAAAGATAGGGAGCTTGATTCCTGCCAGCCGCATACCGGTTATCATTTCATTTAGAGTGCCGTCGCCACCACAGCAAATAAGCAAGGCCGCGCTAGCGGCAGATTCCCAAATGGCTTGTATCGCATCGCCCCGTGCCGAAGTGAAACGGTAAGAAATATCATAGTCTTTGCCGATGTGCCGTTGCAGCATAGCCTGAATGTTTTGCGGAGATTCAAGCCTGCCCGCTACCGGGTTTAGAATGCACAGCGCTTGTTTTTTTTCCATTTACAGCTCCTCTAATAGTGTCCGGCAATGGTGGGTCATAAAGAATCGATGAAAGCCGCCAGTAAAAAATTAACTGTAAGTATGATTAAGGTTATCCTTATCATACCATAAAACAGAGAAATATTCCTGTCGATCCACTCCCGGTACAAAGAGACTGGCAAGGACTCGCCAAAAGTGTTGGGCGTGTCAAAGCTTTTGATGCAAGGCGCAATTGCGCGATAGGCGCCGAGGGATCAATGAAGACAGGATATACGATACATATGAATCCCCGGTTAACGTTGCGGTTCATATTGAATTCATCTGTAGGGTGCATGGGCGAACAGGTAGCATAGAGGAAAAAGCCGCAGGGTTCTCCCGTTTTTTGGCGTACGATCTTTTGAACGCATAAACATTCGAAACAATAAAAAAGAGAACCCAGAGCATAGAAAAGAAAAGGCCCTGCAATCATGTATTGCAAAGCCTTGAATCGTGGTAGCGGCGAGTGGACTCGAACCGCTGACCGCTCGGGTATGAACCGAGTGCTCTAGCCAACTGAGCTACGCCGCCACGTGATACTGCATAATATTATCATAACTTTAATCTAAAATCAACAATTTATTACACATTAATATCAAGCTTCATATGCCAACGTGTATTTGTATCGGGAGACCGCTTATGAGGCGTGGCCGCATAAATTTGATTTTCATGTCCGGTGCAGTTCTGATGTAGAAATAGAGAGGCTACACTCTGGAAGCGGAAGAGTGGTGGGGCAGCGGCTTGTTGTCTCTATAGAGGAATACATGGCCTGTGCAGTTTCCATATGAATGCATCCCAACTAATAACAGAAGTATAGCGTGATTTCGATGTATAGAGTATTGTTTTGGGCGAGGAAGTGGAAGAATATGTGACAAGATAAAGTTTTTCTTGTTGTTCGGTGTTTATAATAGTGTTATAATATTAAAGTATGGATTGAAATTCAATCTGCAATCCGGGAGGTAAAAACATGCGTTTATTGACAAGGTCGGATTTTGACGGACTGGCATGTGCCGCGTTGTTAAAGGAACTAGGTGTTATTGATCATTGGAAGTTTGTGCATCCTAAAGATATTCAGGATGGGAAAATTGAAGTGGACGACAATGATGTTTTGGCAAACATCCCTTATGTGAAGGGGGCGCGCCTTTGGTTTGACCATCATTCCAGCGAGAGTGAAAGGCTGGGTGAGGAGGTTAAGTTTGAAGGTGAAAGCCGCCTTGCGGATAGTGCCGCACGTGTGATCTATGAATATTATGGTGGCAAGCAGCGGCTGCCACATTTTGAGAAGATGGTGGTGGCTGTGGATAAAGTGGACTCCGCCAAGCTGACAAAGGAAGAGATTGAGCATCCGGAAGGATGGGTGCTTTTGGGGTTCATTATGGATCCGCGCACCGGCCTTGGCAGGTTCCGTGATTTTCGTATCAGCAACTATGAGCTGATGGAAAACCTGATTGACGAAGTGGCACGGGAAAACATCGACGAAATACTGGAAAATCCTGACGTGAAAGAGCGCGTCGAGATGTATTTTGAACAAAATGAGAAGTTCCGCGCAATGGTAGAAAAATATACGCGGATCGACGGGAATGTAATTATCACCGACCTGCGGGGTGTGTCGCCCATTTTTACGGGCAACCGGTTTATTGTATACAGCATGTATCCCGACCAGAATATCTCTATGTGGGTTGTGGATGGCAGAAAGATAGAGCAGCCGGATGGCAGCGTAGAGCAAAACTGCCCGATTGCTGTGGGGCACAGCATTTTAAACCGCACATCCAAAACGGATGTGGGCACACTGCTTTTGAAGTATGGCGGCGGCGGCCACAAACAGGTGGGTACTTGCCAGGTGCCATATGAGGATGCCGACAGGGTGATAGAAGAACTGGCGGAGCAGATGAAAAAAGACGGACAGGCACCCGGTGCGCAAAACGCACAGGAATAATTAAAAGTTGGGGGAAGAGATGTTTGCTTTTGAGTAAGTGTTTCTTATTCCCGTGAGGCGCTCGTGTTCTGAAGTATAAAAGAGGATGCTGAAAAAATGAACAGTATCCTTTTTTTGTACGTGCACACAGGTCTATTTGCGCCGGTTGTCCTCGCGCAAGCGGGGATACATGGATTTGGACGCATAGGAGGTGGCGCGCCTTTCACCTCGGTGGCGCAGGCTGTACACAAACGCGTCGCCGGAGGAACAAGGCCGGCTAAAGGGGATTCCCTTGATTTGTAGCAGCCGGATGAAGGTTGCGCCACCCACGCAGGTTGCCTGTAATGTGAAAATGCGGCGGTGGGAATGGTCGTATACCTTCAGGTAGTTCATGGAAAGCAATGCGTAGGAGATATCGTGGAACGCAACAATTTGGGTACGGCCGATTGTAGGAGTGTAGAAAATATCGTCGCTCACAACGAGGCCCCACCGGGCGGCGTATATGGTCATGAATACGCAAGCGGCGAAGGCGGCGGCAAAAAAGGATGACAGGATGATGCCCTCACGCCCGGTAAGTGATTGCTGCCCGAGGACGGCATACAGGCACAGGACAAAGAAAAAGCCAAACACTGACATGCAAAAAATACCGATGCCCAACACGCCTTTTGTGTTTTTAATGACAAAGATATTTGTTTTGGATTGGCGGGCAGAAAGCGCCGCCTCCTTCCTGCGGGCGGCAGTGTAGATTGCTGTGATGGAAAAAACCGTGACAAGACAGATGATGAGGGGGAACAGATAGCCAATGGTTTGTGATACACTGGTATTGCCGCCCATGTGCCATTTCTCCTTTTTCGGGATTTAATACCAGCGCTTGCCGCAGATAAAGTTGCTGTAGCACCAGTTGCTTGTGCATCCGCGGACAACTACCTTACCCTTGCTGGAGGAGGCATCCACCATCATGCCGTTGCCGATGTAAATGCCTACATGGCCGGAGAAGCAGATGACGTCGCCATATTTTAATTCGCCGATGCTGCCGATTGTGGTGTAACCAGAGCTGGCCCAATTGCCGGACGTCATGTAGCCAATGCCGTTGCCACTCGCCTTAAGCGCGTAATAGACAAGGCCGGAGCAATCAAATGTATCAGGCCCTTTGCCGCCGCGTACATAGGGTTTACCCTCCTGCGCCAGCGCGGCCTGCACAAACGCTTCGATTTTGTTGGCGCTGTTTGACTGTGCGATTTGCTCTTCTTCCTTTTTGATGTACTCCTCGGACGGAATTGCGTTGCCGGAGAACAAAAGGTCTTTGGTATATTGGCCCACGTTGCCGTCGTCGGTCAGGCCGTTCATGCGCTGAAAATAGCGCACGGCTTTATCTGTTTCTGTGCCAAAATAGCCTGTGACGGAGACGGGGTAACCGAGATCCTTGAGCTGCTGCTGGATGCCGGTCACATCAGCGCCCTCTGCGCCTTCATATACGGTGTAGGATTTGGCCTCGTCCGAAAAAAGAAGATCTTGTGTTTCTTCACCAGCCACGCCGTCTATTGCCAGGCCGTGCTTGCGTTGGAAGTAGCCCACTGCCTGTTGCGTGACGGGGCCGTAATAATCTGTCGGTTCATCATTGTCCATATAATAAAGCTCCATCAGGCGCTGTTGTAGCGTAATGACATCCGCGTTATAGGTTTCGGGCACAAGGTCGAGGTATTCCGGCTCTGGCTCGGGTGTGGGGGTTGGCTGCGCAGCGGCTGTTTCTGCTGCCGCGGGCAGCTCCTCGGCCTGTGCGGCGGGAAGGGTGGTCTCCTGTATCGTTGCCTGCTCTGCCGGGGTGGCGGAGTTGTCTATGCCGGAATTTGCGGAGACGATAACGGGAATCAATACAGCGGCAGCGGCGGCGCATACCACAATGGAAACGCGTTTATGGCTTGAGACTATGGAGATGAACGCATCAAAAAAACCCACGCCCCGTTCCCTGGGTGGCTTGCTGACCTTTGTGGAAGATGCGGCCTTGAATTCTTTTTGCTTGGTATTTGACGGACGGCGTCCGGCGGTATGCCGCCGGGCAGGCCTGAATAGCTGCTTGATACTATCTGCCAGATTATTGAAAAATGACTGGATTTGCTTCATATATACTCCTGCAAAAGAGGCAGTTAGTGCAACTTGACTTAAGGTATCCGGGAGAGGGGTGAATAAAATCGGTTTTAGGCAATGCGCGTGATGCATATGTCATGCCTGCGCAACGCGGGCTGGAACCGGTTTTATCCAAGAGATTCGATTATCACAAGTCAAGTTGCGCTAAGCCCTTTTGGTGGTTATTATACGGTAGTTTGTGCAAAAAGTAAAGGGAGAGGGCAATTTGCCATGTGTTGGTGTAGATGACAGGAAACGGATTGTTATTTTGCCAGCGCTTCGCTGACACGAAATCGTGTGATTTCCTCAACCAGACCATAAGGCACAGGCTGGGAAAAAGGAAATTGAACGGCACCTTTAGAGGTTTTATATTCTGACAATTGATTTTTAAAAGCTGCAATGCCGCTGGAGGCGGGGTAAAATCCGATGTGGGTCTTGTGTGCCGCAAAGTGAACGAGGTTCTCGCCCTGCCAAAAAGTGGGCATTTGCCAGCTCATGCGCTCTTTCGCATCCGGGGCGGCTTTGCGGATGGCGGCGCGCATTTTGGCAAGGCGCTCCCGCACATCAGGGGGGAAGCCCGCGATATATTCGTCGATGGTGGTGTAAGCTGTTTTTTCTGCCATAGCAACCTCCTTTAAAAATAATACCGGGCAAAGGAATGAACTTGCCCGGTATCGTATAACAGACTAAATACGCGCAACGCCCGAATCGCGCGCCGCCTGTGACACAGCCTTGGCGACGGCGGGCCCCACACGTGGGTCGAACGCGGCGGGGATAATATTGTCTTCGTTAAGCTCGTTGTCGGCAATCAGGCCTGCCAGCGCGTGCGCGGCGGCAATTTTCATCTCGTCGTTGATGTCGGACGCGCGCACGTCAAACGCCCCGCGGAACACGCCGGGGAAGGCGAGGACATTGTTGATTTGGTTTGGGAAGTCGCTGCGCCCGGTAGAAACAACCCGAGCACCGCCTGTCTTTGCCTCGTCAGGGAAAATTTCCGGCGTGGGATTGGCACAGGCAAATATTATGGAGTCTTTTGCCATTGTTTGCACCATTTGTGTGGTGACAAGACCGGGGCGGGAAACACCGATGAAGATATCTGCGCCATGGAGCGCGTCGGCGAGCAGCCCACATTGCTTGCTTCGGTTGGTTACTTTTACCATTTGCGCCTGCACAGGGTTCATGCCCTCTTCATTGCGCCCTTCGCACAATATACCCTCTTTGTCACACAGGGTAATGTCCGAAAAGCCGCAGGACAGCAGTAGCCGCGTAATAGAGATACCGGCCGCGCCCGCGCCGTTTACTACAATCTTCACGTCCTCCATTTTTTTGCCTACAACCTTGAGTGCGTTTAAAAGCCCGGCAAGAGTGATGATGGCTGTGCCGTGCTGGTCGTCGTGAAAAATAGGGATGTCACATTTTGCTTTGAGCTTTTGCTCGATCTCAAAGCAACGTGGCGCGGCAATGTCTTCCAGGTTTACGCCGCCAAAGCTGCCGGATATCAGGTAAATGGTGTTGACGATTTCGTCCACGTCCTTGCTCTTGATGCAGAGCGGGAACGCGTCCACATCCGCAAACGATTTGAACAACACACATTTGCCTTCCATAACGGGCATACCTGCCTCCGGGCCGATGTCTCCCAACCCCAGGACTGCCGTGCCGTCCGTCACCACAAGTGCCATATTCCAACGGCGGGTCAGCTCATACGATTGGTTGATATCTTTTTGTATTTCCAGACAGGGTTGCGCCACGCCTGGCGTGTAGGCAAGGGACAGGTCGTCTCGCGTTTTCACGGGAACAGTGGAGGCGACCTCTATTTTACCCCGCCATTCCCGGTGTTTTTTTAGTGATTCTTTTGCATAATCCATGGTGAAATTCCTTTCATACAACACCCAGCCAATACCCATCGCCTAAATATCTTCGCAAAATTAACCAGGCTGTAGTCGGGCATTAGGTTCTGCAGGCGGGAAGTCTTTACCCCTGCGAATTTTCCCGCTTTTTATTTCCTTGGGAAAAGGCTGTTTGCGTATCCGAAAACAGGGGCGATACGCAAACGTATTTGACTTTCCCGGACACAGCTGGATTATTCAAAGGGGAATTTATAATCTAGGCTATACTGGTCGCGCATGGTGATAAACTCCTTTTGCACTGCCTCGCCCACGGGCACGCCCTTGTCTTTGCGCTCCAGCCACACAAGGTATTCCTTTTCGCCTGCTGTGTAGATGCGGTCTTCGCCCGGCGCTTTTTTGGAGGCGCGCAGGTCACGCAGGATGTCGCCTGTGATTTTTTTGAATGTATCTGCGCCCATAAACGCTTCCGTATCGATGACAATGAAGAAATGACCTAGGTGATAGGGAACTTTTTTACCAGCCTCCAAGCCATTCAATGATTTCAAAAAGTTGCCTGCCTGCAGCGCGGCGGATAGCACCTCCACAACTGTAGCGTAGCCATAGCCCTTATAGCCCGCAAGCTCCTCGCCAATGCCGCCCAGGGGCGCAAGCGCGGCCGTGCCTGCCGTTAGGTCTTTTAATATTTTGTTGCTGTCCGTCATGGGCTTGCCGTCCTGTCCAATTACCATGCCGGCGGGCGTGTCCATACCGCTTCTCGCGTAATATTCAATTTTACCGCGCTGCGTGATGGAGGTAGCGCAGTCCAGCATAAAGGGGAAGTCCTCATCTGTAGGAAAGCCGACTGTGAGCGGGTTGGTGCCCAGCATATTTTCCACGCCGAATGTGGGCGCGATGGACGGGCGCGCGTTTGTGCCCGTGATGCCGATCATGTTTTCGTTGGTGGCCATAGAGGACCAATATCCCGCAATGCCGTAATGTGTGGAATTGCGTACGGTGATCATGGCCATGCCGTATTTCTTGGCTTTTTCAATCGCCATTTCCATTGCCTTATGGCTCGCCACCATGCCCATGCCGTCGTTTGCGTCCAGCACAGCGGTTGTTGCCGTTTCCTTCAGTGTGTCAATTTTTGTAACAGGGTTTTGGATGCCATCGTTGATGCGGTCAATATAGATGGGCTTGAAACGGTTGCAGCCGTGGCTTTCAATGCCGCGGCGGTCACTTTCCATCAATACGTCCGCACAAATCATTGCGTCGCCCTCGGGAACGCCCACGGCCATGAATGTGTCCTTCATAAAGCCGCCGACCATGTCCCATGGGATGTAAGGCCTTGTTTCCATAACAAATTACCTCCTGAAATATAGTAGATTTAAAATAAAACTTGGAAATGTTTTTAAACAACAAAAAAACACGCCCAAAACTGAGACGTATTTCCTCTATTCCTCTAATAATACGTTTACAATCTCATTTTACCCGCAAAAACCAGCGGTGTCAAGGAAGGGAATTCCAGATGCCTGCGTCGCTTGTTGAGATTGCCTTGGCGCCGCTTTGAATTGCTTTTTCCATCTGTTGTTTTGTTTTGATCATGCCGCCCGCGATGATGGGAACAGAAATGTGCGCCCCCATGTCGTCGATGACGTCATAAGCCAGCCCGGGCATGATTTCCACAGCGTCCGGCTGGCATGTTTTTACGGCATGGACACCCGTGTCAAACGCGCTGGCGTCAATCATAAAAATGCGGAATACTGTTTTTAAGCCGTGCTCCTTTGCTTGCTTTATGGCAATTGTTTTGGTGGAAAGAATACCATAAGGCGCGACGGTGCGGGCGATAAAACGGATACCCTCCCTGTCCGGCCTCAGGCCGTCGATTAAATCCACGTGAACAAACACTTTTTTGCCGTTTTCTTTCAGTACCTGTACGTTTTGCGCGAGGTCGGAGATATTGCCGAACAACAAAAAGGCTGAGGGGATGGAAAGCCGACAGGCGGTGGAGAGCGAGGCTTTGTCCTTTACAGCCGCGATGATGGGGCTTTCTTCGATGAATGTAGCCATAAAACCTCCGGGTACGGGTAGTGTAAGGCAGATTTGGCGGCAACAAGGATGTTGCTGCCCTTGCTATTTTAATTATAGCATATTAAAATAGAAAAGGAAAAGGCTCGATATGACGGGCAGGGAACGGGCTTGACGGAGGAAGGTATATGAAAAAAGCGATTATTGTGAATGGAAGTCCCAGGAAAGACGGGTATTCTTCCCGGTTGCTTGATGCTATGGCAGAAGGCGCAAAGGAGCAGGGGGCAGAGGTAGTTGTATTTGACTTAAACGATACAGGGTTCCGCGGCTGCCAGAGCTGCTTTTATTGCAGGGCAAACGAAGGCTGCTCTACACGGGATTACCTGCATCCTTTTTATGAGGAGATAAAGGACGCAGACGCGGTGTTTTTTGCGTCACCCATTTATTTTTACCAGATCACCGGGCAGTCAAAGCTTTGGCTGGACAGGATGTACCCCATGATCGACAACACGTTTAAGCCGCGGTATCCAGGCAAGAAGGTGGTGTCGGTGTTTGTGCAGGGCGCGGATGACAAAGGGAAAAATCAAAATGTGATAGATGACATGCACAAGCTTTTCATAGGCTTTGGCTGGCAGGTAGAGGATAGCTTTTTGATTTGTGGCACAAGCGACCCGAACTATGAGTTGCCCGATGGCCTGTTGCAGCAAGCGCGCCGGGCGGGCGAAAAGATTTTTGAAGGGTAACGTGGAGGGCGAAAGATAAAAAAACGGATGCTTGGCATCCGTTTTTTGTTGCATTATTCTCCCTCGCTAGGCTCGGGTGGGGAGGCAATCAATCCCGTTACTGTCGTTAAAAGTGCTATGAAATCCGTTCCGTTCATGTCGGTAGCTGTGAGCGAATAAGTATATGGCTCATGGGGAAACCACGCGACGTGGATGTCATTATACATTTCTGTTTGGGCAGTAATCCCATTTAAGGTGGTCGTTTCATATTCCTCTATGCCATAAATGCCGGAAATATCGTCTTTTCCCTCTGCCATGCGGAAGGTGATTTGCGCGCCGTTATAGGCATACTCCATTTGTGCGATGGTGTTATCGATAACAGACCACGCCTCCTGTTGGTATGGGTCGGGGAAAAGCGGCATTTCAAAGCCTGTTTTGCTGTTGATTTCTTCGACAGATTCAAGCTCTGTAATAGGGCTTTCAACATTGGACTTTGACTGTGACGTGCTAAGGAAGCACGCGTTTAAAACTGTGGTACACAAGCAAATGGTCATTATAGAAATTAGGATTCTTTTCATACTACGCCCCTCTTTGCAGTGGAAAATGATAGTTCCATATACAAATCATCAATTAAAAAATAAGATTGCATTTTTGTGCCGCAAATGCCGCGGTTACAAAAAACTGCATTTAAACCCCTCTATTAATGGTTGGTATTATGGGCCGAAAAAGAAAGCGTTACCCATAAAAACAATACTTTTTGTTATTTTACCATACAAGGTGAAAAATGAACACGAATATTAATAAATTTTACCGAACATTTACATCAGGGATGTTTGTGTAAAGGATACACAGCACAGTTTTTTTGCAAAAAGAAGCACGAAAGCAGAAGGTGTGGAAATCAACAATGCAACTCCCAGTTTCGTGTTTTGCCCAAGAAGAAGAGTTTAACAAAAGGCACCCTTTACAAAAACAAAAGGCGCCGTATGCTCTGAAAAAACATATGAAAGGCAGAAGGTGTATCCAGCCGTTGGAATTTAGAATGTGCTGCCTACATGCGCGAACGGTCGTCAAATTTCCCCGTGTTTTTGGGCCGTTCGTCAAACTTGTTGGCACCGCCAGTTTGCCTTGCCTGCTGGGCTTCGTGGTTTGTGCGGTCACGGTAATATTGTTTTTTCTTGCTATTTTTGCGCACAAGCACGATGATAACTACGACCGCGACGATGATGGCAATGATGATTATACCCAGGACAACGCTGCTCATGCCGCCAGATGCGCTTTCGGACACTTCGGTCAATGTGAATTTTTCGCCGTCAAAGGTGAAGGTGAGGTACACTTCTTTGGCGCTGCTTGCCACGCTAAAGGTGAAAAGGTCCACGTCGTCTTCCGCCGTTGTGCTGAGAAGCCCGGTCTGTATACCCTTTTGCATCGTAATATGGAAGGGATAACCTTGCTCTTCCATCCAAATCTCCCACATGCTTCTGCCATAGGGAAGTTCGTCTATGGTAAACCATCCCTTGCTGCTGGTGCGCCCGTCAATGGGGGAAATGCCGTCGGGGGTCGCCTGCACATCGGCGCTGCCAATCGCTTCGCCTTCTTTATCCAGAAAAATCGCCGTCACTTTTTTTGCGGTATCTTCCGTGCTGCTGGTGGCACTCGCGGATGCGGATGCGGACGCAGATGCAGAAGGGGCAGGTGGCAGGTTTGGCTGGGTGTCGGAAGCATAAGAAATTCCAATGATGCCACCTGCGTTATAGTCTATGTTCAGGTAAATCTGTCCGCTTCCCTGGCTTACAGAGAGACCAAATTTGCCGCTTGAGTCCGGCTTTGTGGCGGTGGTGGAAGCCCCGCGGGACATCAGGAGCGTGCCCGTGCTGCCCCGCCCGTCCGGGTCAGAAACTGAAATACTATGCTGCTCTACAGTGAGGCCGGGAAACGTGACCGCGCCGGTATCGTCTGTTTTTGCGCTGGAGCTGTCAATTTTTACCGTGTAGCCCTGTGCTGCTACGCCGCCGGCGTAAATGTAAAGGGTCGCGTTCACCGCGCCTGCACTGGAGGGTGTGGGCGTGGGTGCTGGTGTGGGCTCCGGTGTGGGTGCTTGCGTTGGTTCCTGCGTTGGTTCTTGTGTGGGTTCCTGCGTTGGCTCCTGCGAGGGTGTGTCTGTTGGTGTATCCGTGGGCATATCTGTCGGTTCCTCCGCAAATACAGCGGGCGAAAAAGCCGCCAATACGAGTATAGTTATCATTGCAAGTATCAATAATTTCCTGAGATGCTTCATACTGGTTCTCCCCATAAGTGTTAATAATATCAATTTTAATGTAACCGTTTGTTAGACGGCACAAACGCAAAGAGCGTTCCATCATACTGACGCTGTGGTATAAAAAAAGGCTGCCTTCTGGTGAAACTCCCCAAAAAACAGCCATGCATAAACGATTAACAGTTCTTTTCAGATTTAGATGTCCCGTTTTTCATGTCATCCTTGATGCGCTTGGGCACAGAGGAGAACAAGGTGCTGACGGATTCGCGTTCGTGCACGCGATATACAGCTTCGGCAAAAAGTGGTGCGACGGAAACGGTGAGGAACTTGTCATGCCCCATGATAAAGGGATTTTCCACGCTGTCAGTGGAGATGAGATATTCGATGGGGCTTTCCTCTATAGCCTTCACGCCCTTTTCGCGCAGCATAATATGCGCAAGGCAGGCATAAATGTGCTTTGCACCACGCAGCTTGAGCATGTTTGCTACGTCTATAAGCGTGCCACCGCTAATGGAGAAATCATCCACGATCAGGCAGTTTTTGCCTTTCACATCGCCAATAAGTTCCAGTATCTGTGCGTTTTCGTCATGTCCGGAGCGTGTTTTGTCGCCGATGGCAACTGGTGCGCCGAGGTAGTCGGCATATTTGCGCGCTGTTTTGGCAAAACCTGCGTCTGGTGAGACAACGACAAGATTATCCATCATGTCGTCGATTGTTTTGACATATTCACAAAGAATGGGAAGCGACAGCAGGTGGTCGACCGGCACGCGGAAAAATCCTTGTACCTGTGGGCTGTGAAGATCCATGGTGATGACCCTGTCCGCCCCGGCAACCTCCAGGCAGTCGGCGCATACGCGCGCACGGATAGAAACACGCGGCTCGTCTTTCTTGTCGCCTTTGGCATAGCCGAAATACGGAATGATGGCTGTGATGGAATTGGCGCTGGCGCGCTTGAAGGAATCCATCCAAAATAAAAGCTCCACCAGTTCGTTGTTGGGATCAAGCCCAATGGGGAGCACTACATATACATCTTTAT
>JAJDHD010000023.1 GCA_030266015.1 Christensenellaceae bacterium OttesenSCG-928-K19
ACTTTTCTTGGATACGCCCCGCCAGACATGTCCGCATGCGTTGCATTTCAAAAGTGTGCTGGTTGGAATCAGGAAGCCGCCGTTTGCTTCGTCCATCTGTTCATCGGTTAAGTTGGTTTTGGTTTTATCTTCGTTCATGATCGTATCTCCTTTTGGATGGGTTACTCTATTATACGGCAAGGAATGGAAAGTGTCTCGCAGAAAATGAAATGCTAAACAAAAAGAGTTGCCACCGTACTAATTGTGTGCGAAGGATTATACATTTTGATCTGCATAGAGAAGCGCTCTTTCCCGGAAATTATACCATAATAGGGATGGAGGTCGAATGCCCTGCGGGTGCAAAAGGAAAAGGAAACGAGAGCCGAAATAAAGGAACACTGCAAAAATGAAGCTGCTAATGAGATTTACAGTGCCGTAAGCAATGATTACAAGTGCGGAAAGCGACTTGTGAGTGCCCTATCCCTCAATCTCATCCACATCAATACTAACCCAATCGCCGGAGTCTTCATAAGAGAAGGCCAACGCAGTGCCCCTTGGCGGATAAAGAAAATGTTGTATTATATTCCTGGTTTCATCAATCGAATCGCCATCGGTAGGCGGCGGGTCTATTGACGATAATTCTTTTAAAATAGAGACTCTGTATTTCATGTGGATAGTATAACACTGGCAAGATGGGGGTAAACATTTATTTTTAAACCAAAAAGAGGTGCCACAGCACCAATACCAATTGTGTGCGAATGAATATGCGCTTTAATCTACATAGGAAGGCATCCTTTCTCGGCAACAATACCATAAAAAAGGAATGGTGGATCGAGTACGCTGTGGGTACAAAAGGGGAGGGAAAGCGTATAATTGGATACTGACATGGGATGGAGATAAGTAAATAAAAAGCGCCACCCAATGGGTGGCGCGTGGAGAGTTTACTTGGGGCCGGTGATTTCATACTGGGTGCAACCGCATTTGGGACAACGGCGGGAAGCTGGATCGAATATGCTAACTATTCGATCCAGCTTGCACTCAAGGCATATAACAGTGGAATAGAATACACCGGAAAAGCCTCCGTTTGCCTCATCCATCTGTTCTTCGTTCAAATTGGTTTTAGTTTTATCTTCGCTCATGATCGTATCTCCTTGATTGGATTATCACTTTATTATACGGCGATGAATGGAAAGCATCTCATAGAAAGATGAAAGCGGTAAAGGGAAAACAAAAAAATGCCACCCTGCGGGGCGGCACTCCAAACCCTGATTGCTTGGGTCGTGTTGCATCGCATGCTTTTGAATATAAGTCAGCTTCTCTTTTCGTGGCTGCACTTGCGTCCTCCCGCGGAGAGGAATTTGGCGAATTTTGAGGAAATCACAAAATCAAAAGCAGAACGGTTGTGTTTTATTGTGGCACACAAGAATGGAAAGAGGGAAAGAAGAATAAAAAGCGCCACCTCGAGAGGGCGGCGCTGATTATGGCTACTAGCGCACCAGCATACTATCTTGGTAGTCCCCGCATTCTGGGCAAGGAATTTTGCCGTACGTCGAAGCCCATATATGGCCACATTTACGGCACAGCCAAAAGTGCTTACTCTTGGAGCTTCCGATGCTCCCGCCGTTTACTTCGTCAAGCTGTTCATTCTCTAAATTGGTTTTGGTTTTATCATCGCTCATGGTTTTTTCTCCTTTATGTGCTGGTTGCTTTATTATACGACGCTGAATAGAATGTGTCTCATGAAAAATCGACGGGGAGGAAGCGAATGACAAATATGGAGAGGAGAACACAATACCCGGAGTAGTTGACAAATACGCTTGCAGGTGGTGGGCTTTCCCAAGAGGGGAGACTCATACGACCCAGATTGAGCGAAGGACATATTATTATGATAAAGCCGGATACCGCGAAGCTACTGGGAAGGCAAATAAAAACGCCGCTTGGCAAGCGGCGTTTTGGTGTGCAGGAGTGATGGCATATTATAATGGTTTAACAGGCGGATAAGGCTTACCGCAGTTGGGGCATGTATCTTTCTGTGGATTTCCTGCTGTGCCACAGTGCGTGCATACAGGGATGGATACTGTGGAGTACACCGGAACCGTGTGATGCTGGGCTCCACCGTTTGCTTCGTTCAATTGCTCATCGTTTAAATTTGTTTTGATTTTATCTTCGGTCATGATTATATTCTCCTTTTGTGTTGGTTGCTTTATTATACGACAGGAAATGATATGTGTCTCAAAAAAGATGAAAAGTTTTTTTCATCCGTAATGCGCTTTAAAAAAATGGGAGTCACCTTTTCCAACGAATGTAAGATTCAAATGAACGAACCGATCATTCCGCAAAATGTTGCCAGTGAGTGCAGCTGCTTCGAGTGCCTGGATAGGAACCTTATCACGCCTGATATATAGGAAAAGCTGCAGACTATCAAACCCGCGATATCCTCTGTTTTGAATACCCTTAAAAAGAAGGGGTATATTATATGGGAAATAGACAGGGAAGACCGATGGAAGGAAGATCTCTATCAATATTACCCTAAAGGGAAAAGTCGCGGCAAAGCAGGGGGCGGACAAGTGCGCTGAAATGTGGGAGGCGCTGCTAGCATGTTTTGGGGAAGAAGAGATGAAGTTCCCGATAAACCTGCTCACATATTTTGCCGGTTTTGCAGCGTAGTACCGAAAAGAGTAAAAGATTGTATAATAATATGTAAGTTTTCGTATTATTATGGGGAGCTTTAGAACGGACATATAACCCCACTCCTATGTCCAGATGGATATAAAATTTCCATAAGGTGGTTTTGTTGAGCTAGATAATGTGGTATTTTAATAATCAATAGCTAATTTACAAAATAGTGGGGGTAAAAAATGAAGAAAAAGAAGACTGTTATAGGATTGTTTTTGCTTTTACTCATGATTAGTTCTTTGGTTGCTTGTGCGGCAAAGGAGCCCATCGTGTGGGAAGGATCATCCACCAACACAGCGACACTAGGCGGCGAAGAACATAGTTCCGAGGCTGCTGAGGGTGATGCTGAAGCTGATACTTCTGATTTATTGGAGACCGAAGACTTTACGGATAACAATATCACGTCCAAGAAAGTAGAATATGTCAACGCTCTTGCGGCAATAGTGAATAATGTGCTGGTTGCAGAGGAAACATCGATTGTCATTGATGAGGACAACCAAACATGCAGCGTTATAGTGAAGGGCGCTACCAATGAGTTTTTTGAGACAACTCCGGAACAGGAGATTGACCAGATACTGCGGGAGTCCCTTGAGCGGGACTTTGAATTGCCCGGTTGCGAGCTAGACATAACATTCAAATAATAATTGATTATAATGTAGCAAAAAAACGTACCTGTATTTTGCTGCGTTATTAACCACGCAGAATATCCCCGGCCTATGAATCTGTAAGCGGGGTTCTTTTTTGCGCTACTGGTGTTGCCGGGGTGGCCGAGCCTTACATATTTTGGAGATTGTATTGTCGCATTGTGAATTTCTTTATAATCTGACAAAAAAACACAAAATATCAAGAAAATGATTGTTTTTCTGTGCGTTGACATTCCTGCCGGGGTGTGCTTTAATAGTATAGTAATATTTTTAAACTAATGTGGTTAATGTTGGTTTTAGGTGGGGGAAGTGTTGAAGTTCATTTTTTTATTTGGAAAAAAGCAAAAACAAAAGAATAGTAAGAAAAAATTAATGTTGTTTATTTAAATTGCATTTGGTTAAAAATGAATCGGTTTCGTTATATTACACGGACGGCTTGGAGGTGATCACATGGCAAATCAGGCGCTTGCTTATATCAAGGAAACAGAAGAAGACTCAAAGAAGCTGACAGAACAAGCACTTGCAGATGCTGCAAAGATGGTGGATGACGCCAATAAAAAGGCGGAGGCCGATATTTCTGCGGCAGAGGAACAGCTGAGGACAGACCTGAAGAATGCGCAGGAAGCGGCGACGCAAAAGGCTGCTGCTGGGCAGAAGGATTTTGAAGCGGAAACAGAGCGTATGTGCGGCGAGCTGGAGCAGTCGCTTTCCGGTCGCAAAGGTGAAGCGGTTCAAGCGGTCATAGATACGATTGCAAACAAATAGTAAAACAAAGGAGATGATTTTTTGGCTTTAGTAAGAACAAAAAAAATCTTCATGTATGGCCTGAATGCTGACAGGAAAGCAGTTCTGGAAGATTTACACAAGCGGGAAGCCGTGGAGGTCATCGACCTTGACGCAGAGCAGGACGGCCTGAAGCGCCAGGAGACGATGCAGAGCATTTCCCAGTTTGACCGTTTTATTAATGCGGCCAAGGATGCGCTGGAGTTGCTGGATAAATACGCGCCGGAAAAAACGGGATTTTTTTCCAGCAGAAGAGTTTTGCCGCTCAGCAAATACAGCATGAAGTCGGGCAAGACAGAGGACGCGCAGAAAACAGCGTATGAAATCATCCAGTTGGCTGAAAAAATCCATGAAAACGCAGAAAATATGCGGCGGATTGACGCAAAGCAGATTGCGCTAAAGCCATATTTGAAGCTGGATGTCCCCATGAGGGAAACGGAAACAAAATATGCGCAGATTCAGTCCGGGTTGCTGGATGGCATGTGGACTCAGGGTGAGATTCAAAAGGTATTGGATGAACATGAGCTTGGCGAAGTTCATTTTGAAATACTGGAAGCAACAAAAGAAATTACAAGCGTTTGGTTCCTTTATGCAAAAAGCTTGCAAAAGGAAATGTTTTCGTTTTTCCAAAGCATAGGCTTTCAAGAGCCGGCGTTTAGCCTTTCCCACCGCATTCCCACAGACAAAGTGGCGGTGCTGGAACAAGCAAAGAAAGAGCTGGAAGTAAAAAGCAAGGAATATGAAAAAACAATTGGGCAACATGGCGGCGCGCGCAGGGAGATAGAGCTTTGGTATGACCACCTTGTAATGCGCAAGGAGAAATACGAAGCGCTTTCCATGATCGGTCTCACAGAAAGCACGTTTGTGATGGAAGGCTATGTGCTGGAGCCGGATGCGGAAAAGGTGAAGAAGGAGCTGGAAGAAAGCTATAGCGTATATGTTGAGCTGCAGCAGCCGGATCCCGAAGAAAACCCGCCCGTTACATTTAAAAACAACGGCTTTGTGCGGCCGGTGGAAGGCGTCACGAGGACGTATAGTATGCCGGGGCAGGGGGATGTAGATCCCAACCCGATTATGGCGTTTTTCTATTACTTCTTCTTTGGCATGATGTTCTCAGACGCTGGCTATGGCCTGCTGATGACAATCGCGTGCGCGATACTCGGCTATGGAAAAGTGCTGGAGCCGGGCAAGAGGAATTCATTTAAAATGTTTTTCTTCTGTGGTATTTCCACCATGTTTTGGGGATTCATGTATGGTGGATTCTTTGGAGATGCCACCCACACAATTTCTTCGGTATTCTTTGGCGGGGACGCAGTGCTGCAGCCGCTTTGGATGGATCCTACACAAGAGCCGCTTACACTGCTGGTGTTCAGCATCATGCTTGGCCTAATCCATGTGCTCATTGGCATGGGGATCAAAGTTTACACGCTTTGCCGGGACAAGCACATGTTTGAAGCGATATCGGATCATGTAATCTGGATGGTAATCCTGGGATTCATTTTTGTAATGGCAACGGGGATGTTCCTCTCCAACAGCGGAATTACGGTTCCGGCGATTGTAAATACAATCGGCTTATATGGTTTGATCGCCGGGTTGGTGGCGCTGGTTGCGCTTAAAACGATTGCCGGCGTGGCGATAAGAAAGAAAAACATCATCGCGGCGTTGGGCGGCGGTATTCTCAGTATTTATGATATCACCGGGTTTATTGGCGATATCCTGTCGTATTCGCGCTTGCTTGCATTGGGGCTGGCCACGGGCGTTATTGCCAACGTGGTAAATATGATGGGCACGCTTCTTGGCAACACCCCGGTGGGGATCATCTTCTTCGTCGTTGTGTTTATACTGGGGCATATTGTGAATTTCGCATTGAATGCGTTGGGTGCTTATGTGCACACGATGCGCCTGCAATATGTGGAGTATTACGCTAAGTTTTATGAGGGCGGCGGCGAACCGTTCAGGCCCTTTAAAATGGATACAAAATATTATAAGTTTGCAAATGAAAAGTAGAAAAAGAGAGGTGCTAGAATTATGGATTTAGGAATGTGTTTGGCATTAGCTGGTGTAGGTATCGCGGTGGGTCTTTCCGGCGCGGGTTCTTCTATCGGCGTAGGTTTGGCAGGCCAGGCGAGTGCCGGCGTTTTGACGGCTGACCCCAGCAAATTCGGCAGGCTGCTCGTTATGCAGATTCTTCCGGGAACGCAGGGTCTTTACGGATTGATCGTGGGCATTATGGTATTGATGAATGTTGGCGTGCTGGGTGCCGGCTCTGCTCCTGATGTAGCGACGGGCGCGGCTTATCTTTCGGGTTGCATACCGATGGCGATTGGCGGTCTTCTTTCTGCGATTCACCAGGGCAAAGTTTGTGCGGCAGGCGTAAACATTATTGCAAAGCGTCCGGAAGAAAGCTCAAAAGCAATCGTATCGGCTTCGCTGGTTGAGCTTTATGCATTGCTTTCCTTTATCGTATCTTTCCTTATCGTCATCAATATCTGATCTGACCAATACTAGGAGGAAATTATGAGCGGTTTGGAAAAAATTGCGGCCGAGATTAAACAGGAGGCGCAGCAAAAAGCTGACGACATCCTGGCCCAGGCAAAGGCAAAAGTGAAAACGATTGCAGATGCCGCCGCGGCAGAGCAGGCAAAATACAAAGAGCAATATGCAGAGCGGACTCAAAAGGAAACGCAGCAGATTGCCGAGCGTTTTGCGTCTGACAACAGGCAGCAGCGCAAGCAGGCACTTTTGAAAACGCGCAGCCAGGTGATAGAAGGCGTGATAGGCGAGGCGAAGCAAAAAATTGAAGCCCTGCCGGATAATGAATATGTTGACCTTATGCAGGCGATTTGTGTACGTAACGCGCAGGCGGGCGAGGGCAAGCTTTATTTTGCCAAGGCCGATATGGGCCGGATGCCGGACGGGTTTGCGGATAAGTGCAACGCGGAGATCAAAAACGGCTCTGTAGTGGTTGCGGGCACTGTAGATACCATCAAGAACGGTTTTTTTGATCGTCTATGGCAAAATCGAGCAAAACTGTTCTATCGATAGTATTTTCGACGCGCAAAAGAACCAGATTTGGGATACAGCCAACGAATGCCTGGCAGAATAAGCCTGGAGGAGTGATTTTTTTGAAAGATACGGATTTTACATATTCCGTTGCGTATATGCGCACAATGGAAAATGGTATGCTGGGGCAGGGTGATATAGACACGTTGCTCACTCTTTCCAACGTGGGCGATGCGACCAAATACCTGATGGACAGGAATTATGGCAGCGGGGATAAATTTGACGTGGAAGGCAAAAAAGAAATCGATAGCCTGCTAAAGTCTGAATTGGAAAAGGCGTGGAGCGAAGTGCGCGCGGTGTGCCCCAAGGGCGCGCCTATAGACGTGCTTTTATACCAAAACGATTTCCAGAACCTGAAAACGATATTGAAAGCGGTTTTTGAAAATACGGCGTGGGAGCAGCTGATGTTGTATCCCAGTATTGTGGAGCCGGAAGTGATCCATCAGGCAGTGTCGGAAAACAAGTATGACGATATGCCGTCGCTGCTGAGAAAACCCGCGGAAGAAGCCTATGAGGCCCTTGCAAAGCTGGGCGATGGGCAAAAGGCGGAGATTATATTGGACAAAGCCTGCTTTAAAGCAATGGAAAGCATTGCAAACAAAGAGAAAAACCAGTTCTTGCAGGCGTGGGTAGATCTTTGGGCGGTGCTGGCCAACATGAAAACGATGATACGGTCGGCGCACGCGGGAAAAGACAGGGCGTTTATAGAAAACGCTATATTGCCCATGAAGCAAATGGACACCGAGCCAATGGTAGAAGCAGCGGCACAGGGTATTTCCGCTGTATATGACTGGATGGGGTCCAATGGTTATCAGGAGGCGGCGGAAGCGGCACAAAGGTCAATCAGCGAGTTTGAAAAATGGTCAGACAATCGGTTGATGGAGTTTATTCAATCCGTAAAAAACAATACGTTTGGGTTTGAGCCTTTGCTTGCGTTCCTGTTTGGCAAAAAAGCGGAAATACAATCCGTGCGCATTGTGCTTTATGGGCTTTTGAACCACATTCCGAAAGAAACAATAAAAGAAAGGCTGCGTGATATGTATGTATAGGATCGGTGTGATTGGCGATTATGACAGTATCTGCGGTTTTTCGGCGCTCGGCATGGATATTTTTCCGGTGGACGATACAGAGCAGGCGCGCAAAAAGCTCAGGGAGCTTGATAACGACGAATATGGCATCGTTTATATTACCGAGCCGTTGATTGAAAATATGCCGGATGAATACGAACGCTTCAAGATAAAGACCGTTCCGGCGGTAATCCCCATTCCGTCCACAACCGGGTCTGGCGGGTTTGCGCTCACCACGATCAGGAATTATGTGAAGCAGGCGGTTGGTTCGGATATTATCTTTGGCGATGGGAAATAATTTGGAGTAACAGATGGGAGAACGAATATGAGTAAGAGTGCAGGGTACATTAAAAAAGTTTCCGGCCCTTTGGTAATCGCAACCGGCATGAGAGACGCCGATATGTTCGATGTGGTGCGCGTGAGCAAGGAAGGCCTTGTGGGCGAGATCATAGAGATGCATGAGGATGAAGCGTCTGTGCAGGTATATGAGGAAACATCCGGGCTGGGGCCTGGAGAAGAGGTTGTCAGCACGGGCAACCCGCTTAGCGTGGAGCTTGGGCCTGGGCTCATTGGCAGCATATACGACGGTATTCAAAGACCGCTCGACCTGATCAAAAAAATGACGGGCACCAACCTGCAGCGAGGCGTTGACGTACCTGCGCTCAACCGTGATAAAAAATGGAAGTTTGAGCCGGAAATGAAGGCGGGCGACCAGATTGTAGCGGGCGATATTTTGGGCACGGTGCAGGAGTCTGATGTTGTTGTACACAAGGTGATGGTGCCGCCCGGCACAGAAGGAGAGCTTGTAGAGCTTAATGGCGGCGAGTTCACTGTGCTGGAGGCCATTGGCAAAGTGAAAAAGCAGGATGGCAGCGAGCAAGAGCTTACCATGCTGCAACGCTGGCCGGTGCGCCGTGGTAGGCCATATAAAAAGAAATTGCCGCCCACAGAGCCGCTCATCACAGGGCAGCGTGTGGTAGATACATTGTTCCCCATTGCAATGGGTGGTGTGGCAGCCGTTCCCGGGCCGTTTGGCAGCGGGAAAACAGTGGTGCAGCATCAGTTTGCAAAGTGGATGAACGCGGAAATTATCGTGTATATTGGTTGCGGCGAGCGTGGCAATGAGATGACGGACGTGCTGAATGAGTTCCCGGAAATCAAAGACCCCAAAACGGGCAAGACCTTGATGGAACGGACAGTTCTTATCGCAAACACATCGGACATGCCTGTGGCGGCGCGTGAAGCGTCTGTTTACACGGGTGTAACGATTGCAGAGTATTTCAGGGATATGGGCTACAGCGTGGCGCTGCTGGCAGACTCCACATCGCGTTGGGCAGAGGCGCTCCGCGAGATGTCCGGACGTTTGGAAGAGATGCCCGGTGAGGAAGGCTATCCCGCATACCTCGGTTCCCGGCTGGCAAGCTTTTATGAGCGCGCGGGCGTTGTGGATACGCTGGGCAGCGACGAACGTAAGGGCACGCTTTCCATCATTGGTGCTGTGTCGCCTCCCGGTGGTGATATTTCCGAGCCTGTGTCACAGGCTACGTTGCGTATTGTAAAAGTGTTCTGGGGCCTTGATTCCGGCCTTGCCTACCGCAGGCATTTCCCGGCAATCAACTGGCTTACCAGTTATTCGCTGTACCTAGACACGCTGGAAGACTGGCTAAACAATAACGTGTCCAAGGACTGGAGCCAGCTTAGGCAGCGCGTGATGCGCCTGTTGCAGGAAGAGGCCGAGCTGGACGAAATCGTGAAGCTGGTTGGCGTAGACGCGCTTTCCGTTTCAGATCGGTTGAAGCTGGAGGTGGCGCGCTCTATTCGTGAGGACTACCTGCATCAAGACGCGTTCCACGAGGTGGACACCTATGCTTCGCTTACAAAGCAGCATACCATGCTTCGCCTAATCCTTGCCTTCTATGACCTTGGCGTAAAAGCGCTGGAGAGGGGAGCCAATATAGACAAGCTTTCAGCCCTTCCGGTGCGTGAGCGTATTGGTCGTATCAAGTATGTGGAAGAAGCGGATGTCGCAAAGGAATCCGAAAGCATTTATGATGAGATGGAAACAGAAATGGCTCAATTGAAAACTGAGGAGGATGTATAAATGCCTAGAGAATATCGTACGATACAAGAGGTCGCAGGGCCGCTGGTCCTCGTGACAGATGTTCAGGATGTGGCATATGACGAGCTCGGTGAAATTGAGCTTGCGAACGGCGAAATCCGCCGTTGCCGCGTGCTTGAGATAGATGGTTCCAACGCGTTGGTGCAGCTTTTTGAAAACAGCGCGGGTATCAACCTGGAAAACAGCAAAGTGCGCTTCCTTGGCCATGGCATAGAGCTTGGCGTGTCCGAGGACATGCTGGGGCGCGTGTTTGATGGCATGGGGCATCCTATTGACGGCGGCGTGGATATCATTCCGGAAAAACGGATGGATATTAACGGCCTGCCCATGAACCCCACGGCGCGTGTATACCCAGAGGAGTTTATCCAGACGGGTGTTTCCGCAATCGACGGCCTGAACACGCTGGTGCGTGGCCAAAAGCTTCCCATTTTCTCTGGAAGCGGCCTGCCGCACAGCAACCTTGCCGCGCAGATCGCGAGGCAGGCAAAAGTGCTGAACTCCGACGAGAATTTCGCCGTTGTGTTTGCGGCGCTCGGTATTACGTTTGAGGAATCCAACTTCTTTATTGAAGATTTCACACGCACGGGTGCCATGGAGCGCACGGTGCTTTTCATCAATTTGGCAAATGACCCTGCTATTGAGCGTATTTCTACACCGCGTATGGCACTTACCGCAGCCGAGTACCTTGCGTTTGAAAAAGAAATGCATGTGCTTGTTATATTGACGGACATCACAAACTATGCGGACGCGCTCCGCGAAGTATCCGCTGCCCGCAAGGAAGTGCCCGGTCGCCGTGGTTATCCCGGTTACCTGTATACAGACCTTGCCACAATGTATGAACGCGCGGGCCGGTTGGAAGGGCACAACGGCAGTATCACCATGATGCCCATATTGACAATGCCGGAGGATGACAAAACACATCCCATTCCCGACCTTACCGGGTATATTACAGAGGGGCAGATTATCCTCTCCCGAGAGCTGTACAGAAAGAATATACAGCCGCCCATCGACGTGCTTCCCTCCCTGTCCCGTTTGAAGGACAAGGGTATTGGCGAAGGCAAGACGCGCGCCGACCACGCGAACACGATGAACCAGTTGTTCTCGGCATATGCGCGTGGTAAGGAAGCGAAAGAGCTGATGGTTATTCTGGGCGAGGACGCGCTCACCGATATCGATAAGCTGTACGCGAAGTTTGCGGATGAGTTTGAAACACGGTATGTGTCGCAGGGCTATGCGACAAACCGTACGATTACAGAAACGCTGGATCTTGGCTGGGAGCTTCTCAGGATATTGCCGCGGTCCGAGCTGAAACGTATTAAGAGCGAATTCCTCGACGAATATTACGACAAAAAGGATTGAGGTGAGGTTCTTTGGCACAGATGCGGGTAAACCCGACGCGCATGGAGCTCACAAGGCTCAAAAAAGCGCTTCAGGTTGCAAGAAAAGGGCATAAGCTTTTAAAAGACAAGCGTGACGAGCTGATGCGCCAGTTCCTCGAAATTGTGCGTGAGGCGAAGACGCTGCGCGAAACTGTGGAAGAGCGGCTGGCAGAGGCAAACAGGAGCTTTACTGTGGCCAATTCCGTTATGCAAAGTGAAGTATTGACGTCTGCGCTTATGATGCCAAAACAAGATGTGGAGCTTAAAATCGGCAAGAAGAACATCATGAGCGTGAATGTACCGAAATATGAGATATCCTACAAAACAAAGAATAAGGATGATATCTATTCCTATGGATATGCATTCACCAGCGGCGACCTTGACGACGCGATTTCCATTTTGTATGATGTGCTGCCCGATCAATTACGGTTGGCCGAGCTGGAAAAATCCATACAGCTTATTGCGTCCGAGATAGAAAAAACACGCAGGCGCGTGAACGCGTTGGAGCATGTCATGATTCCGGATTATGTGGATACCATCCAATACATCACGATGAAGCTGGATGAGAACGAGAGAAGTAATTTGTCCAGGCTGATGAAGGTAAAAGACATGATGCTGGAAGAAAAACGGCAAAAAGACAAAGCATGAAAAAAAGCCTTGCAAGCGCAAGGCTTTTTTAATATTCTTTTATTTTACGCTTTCCTCCAGCGGGTGGCGTGGCTTTTTGCCCACCAGCTCTACAGCGCTAGTAAGCGCTACGGTGATCTCCGCCAGCATTTGTGTTGTTGTGGTTTGCAGCCGGCTATATACATCGCCGCTGGTAGATACAACATATTTGGGCGGAAGCTTGTTTAGTGCCAGGGCAAGGACGTCTGCACGGCACATGTCGCATTTGCAGATGTCGTATTGCGCCATAAAAATATCCAGCTTGGCTTCCACTATCTCTTCCATAATGTTTGCAACGAGCAATTTGTTAGCTTCCAGCATAACCTACCACTGCCTTTCTTTTTGCGTCGGTTGTTAAAAATCAGGCCATCAACCCACTCCAGATGTTATTCACAGAATCCAGGCATTCGAAATACTTTTCTGTAATCACATCGGTGGGCATACCCAGTTCCTCTGCACACTCGTTAATTTCCGGCCAATCGCCACGCTCATAGGCAAGCACCATCTTATACAACGTGCCGCAACGGCCCTCCTGCGTCAGCAGGGCAATTTTGATATCGTCGGAAATAGAGAGCTGGGCAAGCGCATCCTCCATAGGAACGCCCAAGATATAATCCATGGTGGAGAACATACCAAGCAGGTATGCTTCTGATTTCACAATGGGCATGTCCTTTGCATAGTCATATAGTTCGCTGCAGAACTGGCCGCGCATAAAGGACATTTTGATAAATTCCTCCGGCGCGTTCTCGTCACTGCGGAAACTCAAAAGGTAAATCCATTGCCGAAGCTGGTTTACGCCCAAAACAACCATGGCCTGATGGACGGATTGTATCTTGTTACGGAACCCGAAGAAAGCTGAGTTAACAAGCTTTAACAGGGAGTAAGTAAGCGTTACGTCACGCGAGAGCAGCTCTTCGATTTGGTCAAGATCAGGATCCTTGGCTGTGACGGCCGCCATAAGCTGGAAGAAGTTGCTCTGCAGATGGTCGGGGTTTGTCACTTTTTCGGGCACCATGGTGCCGATATACTGCCCCTGCATATAATCAACATTTAGTTTTTTTGCATATTCGAAGGATTCTTTTTTATCTACATTAAAGCCGACAACTTTGATGCCAAACTCCGCAGCGATAGACGCGACGGATTCATTGGAAGAAGAAGGGATCTTCATATTCAGCTTTATAATGTCCACATCGTCGAGCATGGCGATATAACGCGGGCTAAACTGGAATTCCATCAACGCAATCCTGTAGCCTTTTTTCTTGTAGTCTTTAATCAGCTCCAACGCTTCCGTATTTAATAGCACCTCATAATCAAGCTGTATAATTAAATGGTCGGATGGGAAGATGCTGGGGATATCCTTGTGGAGCAACGCTTCTGTGAAGGTAATAAAAATATTTTTATTTTCAAAGAAGTTGGTATCCGACAGGCGAGGTAAAATACTCTCGATTGTGCTCGCGGCAATTGTGTCGTCAGACTCATTGGATATGACATCAGGATTCTCCCTGTATAAAATCTCATAGCCAAAGAGATTGTTCTCTCTGTCATGGATGGGTTGCTTTACAATATACGTCTGCATTGTGCTATCCTTTCTTCAGAAACATAGTGAACAAATTCCGGCATACTAACAGAGGCTGCCGGGAAAGCCGTGAAGTATGATGCTGGAAATAATTCCGCAATACTAATTCCCCAATACTATTATAAGAGAAAACATACAAAAAGTAAAAGGAATTTCTGAAACAAGCCAAATTTTTTGTCCAAAACCTGTGTTTTATTGGATTGTGGCGGTCAAAGGCACAAAAAACGCTGGAAAATTCAATGGATGTTTACATTTATGGGGCGGCCAAATGGTAAAATATTTTGTAGAATTCCCGATATTGTACAGAAGGAAAAATCCGGTGTGGCTTGCTTTTGAGCAAATGGTACTGTTTTTTCCAAAGAAAGAATATTCTCTAAGTGGGGAGTTGCCCGCAATTTTTTCGTTTGCAAGCATTGACGTGCGGGAAAATAACGAAAACTGAGGGAAAATGCTGTTTTAACAGTGAAAAAGTTGATTATTTTATAAAAAGAGAATATACTGTAATATTATAGTAGCCCGGCGTGTTCTGGGGGCGAACGCGATAGAAAGAAGAAATGGGTTTACCAGCCCGTGTGGGAGTGCCAGCAATGCTGTTTATTCCGATGAGTCAACTAAAAAGTGGAATGAAATTAGCAAACGACGTGCTTGTGTTTGAGCACGCCAATGTTCGCTTGCTCAAAAGAGGCATGGTGCTGTCCCAAAATTTCATTGACCGTTTGCATCGGTTTGATGTTTCGGGCGTGTATGTAAAGGACGAACTTACGGGGGACATTATTCCCAGTCAGCCCATTATGTCAAAGCGCCTGAAGACAAACACCCTCAATAACCTTGAATGGGTATTTAAGCGCTCTACAGAGAAAGATTCGAAAAAAGGAACAAAAAAATACATCCAGCATTTGGATGATACAGTAATAAAGCTGATTGACCTGGTGAAGGAAAATGAATCCAAGCTGGTTAATATAAATGACTTGAAGGCATATGACGAATACACCTACCACCATTCGCTCAGTGTGGCGGTGATTGCGATTGGAATTGGTATGCAGCTGGGCATCAGCCAGGATGAGCTACACAGGCTGGGGTTTGCCGCCATTATGCATGATATCGGCAAAATGGAAATTCCCATAGAGATTATTAACAAGCCCGCCAAGCTGACGACGGAAGAGTTTGAAATTATAAAAAAACACCCGGTGTATGGCGGGGAATATCTTGCACTGAATGATGTGAACGACCAAGGCATTTATGACGGGGTGGTTCATCATCACGAAATGGTGAATGGCACAGGATACCCAAACAACCTGCCAGATAGGGAAATTCCATTTTTCAGCAAGATTATCTCTGTTGCCGATGTGTATGACGCGCTGACATCCCACCGCCCATACAGGGATCCGCTGCTGCCCACGCATGTGGCGGAATACATGATGGGTAATTGCGGGATTGCGTTTGACATGGACATTGTCAAAGCGTTCTTAAACAAGATAGAATTCTTCCCGGTGGGGTCCTTTGTGGAGTTCAATAATGAAAAAAAAGCGGTCGTGATAAACAACGAAAATCCGCTGCACCCGCTTGTTAGGCTGATAGAGCCGCCGTTTTCCACGCTGGATTTGTTTAACGATCCCAGCACCTACAGCATGGTGATTACAAAGCTCTTTGAGGAATTCCCGGTGGCCGATCTGAAAATGGCCAGCGGGTAATGATTGGCATAGCTGGTGGCATGGAATTGATGACTGTATCGTATTCAAAAGCGATGCGGTTTTTTTGTTGCTTACATCAGGCAAAAGAAACGTGAACGATTTGAAAACAGGTGGGGATAGCGGTTGTGCAATCCTTTCCGATATAGTATAATAACAACTTAAGTGTACAGTTTTTACGGAGAGGAAACAAAGAGGTTGAAGATCACAAATTCTATGACGGGGCAGAAGGAAGAATTTGTCCCGGTGCAGGAGGGAAAGGCCGGCATTTACGCATGTGGGCCGACGGTATATAATTTTTTCCACATTGGCAATGCGCGGCCGTTTATTGTTTTTGATACATTGCGCAGGTATCTGGAGTATCTTGGCTTTGACGTCACATATGTGCAGAACTTTACAGATGTAGACGACAAAATGATAAAAGCCGCAAATGAGGAAGGTATTACGCTAAAAGAGCTTGGCGAGCGGTATATCGGCGAGTATTTTAAAGATGCGCAGGCGCTCAACATAAAGAAAGCTGATGTGCACCCCAAGGCAACAGAGCATATGGCGGATATTATTGCGCTGATAGGCAAGCTGATAGAGAAGGGGCACGCCTATGAATCGGGCGGCGATGTGTATTTTGACACACAGAGCTTTGAAGGCTATGGAAAGCTTTCCGGGCAGGATTTATCCGAGCTGGAGCTGGGTGCGCGCATTGATATCAATGAGCAAAAGAAGAACCCGATGGATTTTGCGTTGTGGAAGGCGGCAAAGCCGGACGAGGCTTCCTGGGATAGTCCATTTGGCAAAGGCCGTCCGGGCTGGCATATAGAGTGCTCGGCCATGAGCATGAAGTATCTTGGGGAAACACTGGATATCCATGGCGGCGGGCAGGATCTCAAGTTTCCGCATCATGAAAATGAGATCGCGCAGAGCGAGGCGGCCACGGGCAAGCCGTTTTCCAACTATTGGATGCACAATGGCTATATCAATATTGACGGAACCAAAATGTCCAAATCCAAAGGAAATTACTTTACGGTGCGGGATATTTTAAAGGAGTTTGACGGAGCGGTGGTGCGGCTGTTTATGCTGGATTCGCATTACGCAAGCCCAATCAACTTCTCGCGGGATTTGCTGCTGCAATCGCAAAGTGCGTATGCCCGCATACAAAATTGCAGGGAAAACCTGCAATACATCGCAAGTAACCCAAAGCCTGTGGATGTGGAGATTGGGCCTGCGGTGGCGGCGCTCGACGCGGGATTCCGCGCGGGCATGGATGACGACCTCAATACGGCAGGGGCGATTGGCGCGATATTTGAATATATCAAAACGGTGAATACGCTCTTTGAAAATGGCGGCAGCGCGCAGGTGGCAAAGCAGGCGTTGGAGGAGCTCGATACAAGGCTAGATGTGTTGGGGCTGCTCAAAAGTGGAGGGGAAGATGCTGTCCCCGCAGAAGTACAGGCGCTTGCGGAAAAGCGTGCCGAAGCAAGGGCAAGCAAGGATTGGGCACAATCCGACGCGCTCAGGGACAAGATCAAAGAGCTGGGGTATGAAATAAAGGATACGCCGGATGGTATGAAAATAAGTAAATTGTAGGGGGCTACCGAATGGAGACTTTGAGGTTGCTGGCAGAGCAGAGTACTGCCACAGAGACGACAATGTCGTCAAGCATGGATTTTATGCTGATGTTTAACATATTTATTGCTGCGTATTTGTTGTATTATGCGATAAAAGGGACAGGCAAGGTATATGAGAATGATTATCCGCAGTCTATGAAAGAAGACCACGCAAAGTTTTTGCGTATGTTTTGCTGGATTGTGGGAATTGGAATGCTGGTGTTTACCATACTGGAGTTCATACAGGGATTTGGATCCATCTGGACAACCGTTAGCATCATCTATGTTTTGGGCGCAGTGGTAGTTTATTTTGTGATTTTCCAGACGCGGTTCAGAAAATTCCTGAAAAAGCCGGATGCGGAAGTGAAAAAAAAGAAGTAAGATATCCTTGCCCGTCCGATAAGAGCGGCGTGGCATATCCACTGGGCGTGTGGTGGATATCAAAAGGAAGATTTGGCAGGCCAAGCATCCCGCGGCGGGGTATTTGGCCCAGATGTGTAATAAAGTGAGGTGTGCACCATCAAGATTATCGACATCACACTGGAGCTGAATGACCAGGTAAAAATATACGAGGGGGACCCACAGGTTCTGCTGGAGCAGTTTTATTCTGTGGAAAGTAACGGCTATGCCATTACAAAAATTTCCATGGGGTCGCACAGCGGCACGCATATTGACGCGCCCAGCCATGTGGTCGCGGGCGGCAGGACGGTAAATCAAATTCCGCTAAGCTCGCTTGTGGGGCAATGCGTTGTTGTTCCCGCGGACAACCTGAAAATCCCTGCCGGTATAAAAATGGTGCTGATAAAAGGGACGGACGCGAAAGAAGCGCGGATCAACGAAAAGCAGGCGACAAAGCTGGTAGACGCGGGGGTATGCCTTGTGGGCACAGATGCCCTTTCCATTGGCAGCGACGAAGTGCATGATGTGCTGCTCTCCGAGGGTTGCCCGGTGTTGGAATCGCTTGACCTTAAGAAGGCGGAGCCGGGCATTTATATGCTGTGTGCGCTGCCCCTCAAAATAAAGGCGGATGGTGCGCCGGTGCGCGCCTGCCTAATCCAGGGCGTTTGCGAATGACAAAAAGAGGCGGGGCGTTGGATGTAAAAAAAGGGCTTGCTTGTGTTTTTGCGGCGGCCGGAACGGTTTTGCTGGTGCTTGCTACCTTGGTGGCGTGCGTGGAGGGCGTGGCGTTTCGCAGGGAGTTTTACCAAAAAGAATACGATAAGCTTGATTCGGCGGCGTATGTGGGCGTGGACAGGGAAACACTGGACGAAGCGACCAACACGCTGCTTGAATATTTAGAGGGCAAGAGGGACAGCCTGGACCTTGCGGTGGAGATTGACGGGGAGCGGCAGGAGTATTACAACGATAAAGAAAAGCAGCATATGGTGGATGTCGCCGTGCTCAATCAAAACGCGGTTGCGTTTATGTCGGCGGCCTATCCCATCGGTGGCGCGCTTGTTTTAGCGGCGTGGCTTCTCAAGCGAAATACGCGGCTGGTGGTAAGGACCTGCTTTTTCAGCATCATCGGCACGCTGGTGGCGTTTGGCGTGCTGGCGGCCTGGGCGGGGGTAGATTTCACCTCGTTTTGGATCAACTTCCATCACGTGTTTTTCTCGAACGACCTGTGGGTGCTTGATCCGGCGACAGACCGTATGATACGCATGTTTGAGCAAACGCTCTTCTTTGATATGGTGACGCAGATTTTGCTGTGGTTTATTGGGATAATTGTTGCCGCGGTGGTTGTTACCGGCATATGGGGGAAAAGATGCAAGAGCAGGTAAACATTTTGGCAATAGAAACCTCGTGCGATGAAACGGCAGCGGCGGTGGTGCAAAACGGCAGGGAGGTATTGGCTGAGCAGCTTTATTCCCAGGCGGATATCCATAGGGAATACGGCGGTGTGGTGCCGGAGATCGCATCGCGCAGCCATGTGGAAAAGCTGCCGCATATTGTGCCCGCGGCAATAGACGGCGCGGGAGGCAAAGAACAGATAGACGCGGTTGCGGTGACCTATGGCCCCGGGCTGGTGGGCGCGCTCCTCACCGGGGTGTCTTATGCCAAGGCGCTGGCATATGCGTGGGGTAAGCCGCTGGTGCCGGTAAACCACATTGCGGGGCACATCTGCGCCAATTATATCTCGCATAAGGAGCTGAAGCCGCCCTTTATCTGCCTGGTGATTTCGGGTGGACACACGCAGATTGTGAAGACGCTTGATTACACAAGCTATGAAACACTGGGACAAACGCGAGACGACGCAGCGGGCGAAGCGATAGACAAGGTGGCGCGTGTGCTGGGGCTGCCCTATCCGGGTGGGCCAAACCTGCAGCAACTGGCGCTTGCGGGGGACAGCGCAAGGTATGAGATGCCGCGTGTGTTCAAGGGGGAATCCCATCTTGATTTTTCGTTCAGCGGCCTGAAGACGGCAGTAATCAATATGCTGCACCGCATGGACCAGGCGGGCGAAGCCTATAAAAAGGAAGATGTGGCGGCGTCCTTCTTAAAAGCAGTCGCGGATACTCTTGCAAACAACACGTTTGAGGCGGCAAGGCGGCAGGGCATGGATGTGCTTGCCGTGGCGGGCGGCGTAAGCGCGAACACACAGGTGAGGCAGGCGTTTGAAGCGCGGGCGGCAAAGGAAGGGATCAAGCTGTATTTTCCGGAGATGAAATATTGCACAGACAACGCGGCGATGATCGCCAGTGCGGGATATTATGCATATATGGATGGCAGGCGCGGGGATATGACGCTTAACGCAAAGCCTGTATTGGAGCTTTTATGATAGGGATACTCTCGGGCAGGGAAGCGATGACAGAAGCGCAGGCGGCACAGCTTGCGCCGCTTACGCTGGCTTATGTGGGCGACAGCGTGTTTGACCTGTTTGTGCGTACAGTGCTGATACAACGGCACACAGGCAACGCGGGCGCACTTCATAAAAAAAGCGTTAAAATGGTGAACGCGCGGGCACAGGCGGCGTTTGGAAACAGCATAAGGGACGGGCTGACAGAGCGGGAGCTGAATATATTCATGCGCGGCAGGAACGCAAAAAGCGCGACAGTGCCAAAGAATATGAGCGTATCGGATTATAAGCACGCAACGGCGGTGGAAGCGCTGGTGGGGTATTTGTACCTGACAGGGCAGAACGAGAGGCTAAACGAGCTGCTCGGCGGGATGGAGTTTGAAAATGGAACGGAATAATGATTATATTATAGGTAGGAACAGCGTGCGCGAGGCCATCAAATCGGGCGCGCAGATTGATAAGGTTTATGTGGTGGAAGGGATAACGGATGGCAGCATTCGCGAGATATTGCGCCTTGCGCGGGATGCGCGTGTTTTGGTGCGTGAAGTGCCGCGGAGCAAGATGGACGAGATGTGCAGCGGCATGGGCTATGCAGGCAAACCTGCCAACCACCAGGGAATTGCGGCACAGGTGCCCGCGTTTCGCTACAGCGAGCTGGAGGATGTGTTCCGTTATGCGGAGCAAAGCGGCAGGGAGCCGTTTGTTGTTGTCTTAGATAGCGTGCAGGACCCGCACAACCTTGGGGCAGTGATCCGCAGCGCGGAGGCGCTGGGCGCGCATGGTGTGGTCATTGGCAAGCGCAGGTCGGCCTCTCTTACGGCGGCGGCGGTGAAGGTGGCGTGCGGTGCGGCGGAGTATATCCCCGTTGTGAAGGTGGTAAACATCAACCAGACGATTGAAGAGCTGAAAAAGCGTAATATATGGGTGGCTGCTGCCGACATGGCGGGCGAACCGGCGGGCACATGCAATCTAAAGGGCGCGTTGGCTATTGTGATTGGTGGCGAAGGGGAAGGTGTGTCAAAGCACACAAAGGAATTGTGCGATTTTACGGTGGGTATAGAGCTGTGGGGCAAAACGGAATCGCTCAACGCGTCGTGTGCGGCAAGCATATTGTTTTATGAAAAGATGAGGCAGGAGAAAGCATGACATCCGTGAATGGCGGCGAAGAATATATCGAAGAGCCTGATGCAATGGAAGAAGCGCAGGATATGGGGTTTGCGGGTATGCCGGACGAGGAAATCGTTCGGCGTGCCAAAAACGATGATGAGGCGCTGGAGTTTTTGTTGCAAAAATACAAAAACCTTGTGCGAAGCAAGGCGCGTTCTTATTTTTTGATTGGGGCAGACAAAGAAGATATTGTGCAGGAGGGGATGATTGGCCTTTACAAGGCTATCCGCGATTATTCGCCGGACAAAAGGGCGTCCTTCCGCGTTTTTGCTGAGCTGTGCATCACACGGCAGATTATTACGGCAATTAAAACGGCAACACGGCAAAAGCATAAGCCGCTGAACTCGTATGTGTCGCTAAACAAGCCCGTTTACGACGAGGAATCTGAGCGTATGCTGATGGATGTGCTGGTGGGGGTGAAGGTGTCCAACCCAGAGGAGATTTTCATCGATAAGGAAGACTTCCACATAATAGAGGGGGAGATATCCAAAATGCTCTCCAAGCTGGAGAAAACAGTGCTCATCTATTATCTCAACGGAAAATCGTATATGGAGATTGCGCAGGCTATGGAGCGCCCGGAAAAATCTATCGATAACGCCCTGCAACGCGCAAAGGGAAAAATTGATAAATACCTGGCGGGCAAAGAAGGCCAAAAGGCGTAGCCAAGCTTGACAAACGGCTGATTGTCAATATATACTGAATCAGGTTTAAAATCGCGGGAATGATGCGAAAACAGGTGGATAGCTGCCTGCCTTGCACTTGCGCGGGGTGATTTGTATGATGACATTGATGGCCGCCACGGCGGCTTGCGCGGCTGTTTGGCCGCGTATTTTAAAAAAGCCGCGAGAATTTTTTGAAATGGGAACAGCGAAACATAGAAAAATACCCTTTTACTTGAAAATGGGAAAATGAATATAGAAGTGCAAAATGGAGGAATAATCAGATGGCAAACGATGTAGTTTTGACCACAAAGGGCGTAAAGGAACTGGAGGAAAAGCTGGATTACTTAAAAACAGTAAGAAGGCTGGAGATTGCCGAGGAGATCAAACAGGCGAGGGCGTTTGGCGACCTTTCGGAAAATGCCGAATATGATGAGGCAAAGAATGAACAGGCGCGCATTGAAGGCGAGATCGTTACGATTGAAAAGATGCTTCGGAACGCATCCATTGTGGACGAAGAAGAAGTGGATGTGCAAAAGGTAAATATCGGCGCGATTGTAAAGGTGCTGGATAAAGACTATGGCGACGAAGAGGAATACCAGATTGTAGGCTCTGCCGAGGCAGATCTCAGCAAAGGTCGGATATCCAACGAATCGCCGGTGGGAAAAGCGCTGCTCGGTAAAAAAATTGGCGTTACCGTAAAGGTGGAAACACCCGGCGGCGTATCAAAATATAAGATTTTGGATATTCACAGGTAACAGGAGAATAAGGGGTAATTTGGAAATGCCGGAAAGAGAAGAACAAACACAGGAGCTTTCAGAGATTTTGCGCGTGCGGCGCGACAAGCTGGAGGCGTTGAAGCAGGAAGGAAGGGATCCTTATGAGGTCACTTCTTTTGATAAAACACATGGCTCCACGGATATCATAGACAGGTTTGATGAATATGAGGGCAAGGATGTATCCGTAGCGGGCAGGATCATATCAAAGCGCATTATGGGCAAGGCAAGCTTTTTCCATATCCTAGACGGGCAGGGCAGCATACAGGTGTATGCGCGCAGGGACGTGATGGGCGAAGAGCCGTATGCCGAATATAAGAAGATGGATATTGGTGATATTGTAGGGGTTACGGGCGAGGCGTTCCGCACAAACGCGGGTGAGATATCCGTAAAAGCGCACACGATATCGCTTCTCTCCAAGTCGCTTTTGCCGTTGCCGGAAAAATGGCATGGGCTGAAGGATACCGACCTTCGATACCGTCAGCGGTATGTGGATCTGATTGTGAACCCGGATGTAAAGAAGACGTTTTATATGCGTTCCAAAATCATCAAGAGCATCCGTGATTTCATGGACAACCGGGGATATATTGAGGTGGAAACGCCCATATTGCAGGACAGCGCGGGCGGCGCGGCGGCACGGCCGTTTATTACGCACCACAATACGCTGGATATGGACATGTATATGCGCATCGCCACCGAGCTTCATTTAAAAAGGTTGATTGTGGGCGGGTTTGAAAAGGTGTATGAAATCGGCAGGATTTTCCGCAACGAGGGCATGGACACCCGGCACAACCCCGAGTTTACCACGATTGAAATGTACGAGGCTTACACAGATTACAAGGGAATGATGGATCTTTGTGAGGATCTTATTTGCTATTGCGCGGAGCAGGTGCTGGAATCTGACGTGCTGACGTATGACGGGGTGGAGGTAAACCTCAAGCGCCCGTGGAAACGCCTTACAATGGTGGACGCGGTGAAGGAATATGCAGGTGTGGATTTTTCCGCATGCGAAGACGACGAGCAGGCGCGCAGTAAAGCAAAAGAAGCTGGTATCCATTTTGAAGGCACGCCCACGCGCGGCGAGCTGCTGAATGAAGCGTTTGAGCAAAAGGTGGAAGAGCATCTTGTGCAGCCCACGTTTATTTGCGATTATCCGGTGGAGGTAT
Organism: Christensenellaceae bacterium OttesenSCG-928-K19; assembly: GCA_030266015.1. Lineage (GTDB taxonomy): Bacteria > Bacillota > Clostridia > Christensenellales > Christensenellaceae > UBA5399. The sequence continues at coordinate 23,807 of JAJDHD010000023.1, forward strand.
CCCCTCTTGCCAAAAGGAAGGCGGACGAGCCATGGCTCACCGAGCGGTTTGAGGTTTTTGTGACGAGCCGGGAGCTGGGGAATGCGTTTTCCGAGTTGAATGACCCGGACGACCAGCGTGAGCGTTTTATGGATCAGGTGCGCCGACGTGAAGAGGGTGACGATGAGGCCAATATGATGGATGAGGATTTTGTGACGGCGCTTTCGTATGCGATGCCGCCCACAGGTGGCATGGGCATTGGCATAGACCGTTTGGTTATGCTGCTTACAGATTCACATTCCATTCGCGATGTTTTGTTGTTTCCGACGATGAAGCCGAAGGGCGAATAAACCCAGTGTTTATGCGGGCTTCCAAGGTGGTATAGGCAAAGCATACCACGAACGGAGACAATGTGCTAAAAGCGGATAAAGGTTAAACAAAAGGGTTAGACGCCGAGCTGGTGCCTAACCCTTTATTTATATACTTTTCCCTGGAAAGGTTAGAAGCTTACTTCAATGCTTTCCATTACGGCCTTGTATGTGGCATCGTCCGGTCCAACGCCAAGACTCAGAACACTCAATTTGCCTTCATCCAGCGACGTTACAACATTATATGTGCTGTAACCGTCATCATAAAGCCCTTCCCAGCTCATGCCACCCAGCGTAAAGCTGACTTCCTCACCGTTTCCACCTGCGGATAGATCACCGTCATAATAATGAATTTTAATATACGGCTTTGTGTAATCGCCAGCCTGCTCGGATTCACTGAAAAAAAGGTCTTCCTCACCAGAATGGTCATACCAACCATCTGGACAAAGGGCACTTAGTGTTCCTTCTTGCGAAGTTGAGTTTTTAATAGCAAGCTCTACCGTTTCTCCACTGATGTCCTGCGGTTCGGCGGCTTCATCAGCACTGCTTGCCGCTTCGCCAGATGAAGAGCCGCCCCCGCCAGCTTTACTCCCGCAGCTACACAGCATACATACACTGGTGGCCATCAACACAACCAATACAAAAACCATAAATTTCTTCATCATCATTACTTCCTCCTAAATTTGTCTTATAATAGGGGCTGGTATTACATAGAGCCCTCCCCGGTCGGTTTTATTTCGTTACTGCTGACAACGCTTCTCGCACAGCATCACAGACACTTTCAAAATAGCTTTGTCCTCCGGTTAACGCTCCTTTGATGCCACCGTCTTTTATAGCATTAGAAAATTGCCCCATCGCTTTGAAATCCATGCCCGGACTGCCTCCCACAGATACCGTTGTTTTAGAAGTAACACGCAAAATGCGCACCTCATCGCCTTTAACAGTGAGTCTTGGAAGTATCTGCATTACTGTTTCAAACTCGATACCCTTGCCCATAATTCCTTTTTTTAATTTGAACTGGAATTTTTCAGTGTCAAGACGTTCACAGAGTATCTGTTCAATTTCTTCCAGTGTCATTGCCTTGTTAAGCTTCATCACTTCTTTGTTTTTTGTGAAACTAGCCATTTTCATACCCCTTCCATATACTATTCTCCATAAAAAAGCAAACGTTTTTATTCCGCGATCTTCGCGCGGGGTTCATTATGCTTTTTGGCGTAAGTACTCGGATAAGCCGTTCAATACTGAATCCTGCAAAAAAGCAAATCGGTTTTTTCACTTTTCTATTGGACAGTAGTATTATGATAACAACGCGGCAGCGCCCATCATAAATGTGCCGAAAATAAGTCCTGCGAAAACAATAACGATAATCCATAGCACTAATGCGATAATGGATAGCACCAGCCCGGCAGTAACCATACCGCTTTTGCCCTCTTTCTTCTTTGCAACAATAGCAAATATAATTCCCAATATTGCAAGGATTAATCCAACAACAGATGCAGGAGTAAACGTGAGTATAATACCAAGCAAGCCAAAGATTAGCGCCAGTATACTAAGAGTTTTTTTGTTTTCCATTGATCAAAACACCTCCAATTCGTTTTTGCGTGTCTGCGGTGATACGTTATTATTCCAGTGGTACCTGCATATGCTAAGTTTGATGGAATAGCGAAAAGATATCTTTATCAAATATGCTAACAAACCGCGCAGAAATAGCATAGTACCCTTTGGGTACTCTTTTAAAAATTCTTGATTTTTAGCATAAGAAAGGGATATCCGCGAGATATCCCATGCAAAAATTATTCGTAACAACCGAAAATCATAGTTAGCTCAACGCTTGCCGCCGTTCTATTTCATTAAGCCGATTGCTTCGGCGGAGCAAATTGATATAGATTAGCAACTCTTCTTTGGTGCCCACATCAAGCTTCTTGTAAATGCTCTTATTGTGTTTGCGCACGGTATGAATGCTGATAAATGCCAGATTTGGTATTTCGGCAATCTCATAACCATCAATATAATACTGCAAAACATTGTATTCCGCAGGAGTCAATGTCGCGACCCCGGCAATAAAAACATCCAGCATGCTTAGTATTTCAGCGCCTAATTGGTGTTGCTCGTCTGTTTGCTCCTGCCATTCGGTTTCCAGTTCTTTTACAGTAATACTCACCGGCTCCATATTTTCATTTATATACGGGTAATCTACTAGGTGCACCACCTGTTCAACCGTTTGCAGCTCATTTGGTATATTTATTGCACAAAGTTGAACGGGGAAGTACATTTCTTTATTTTGGTATACCCACTTCTTAGAAAACCTGCTGCATATTTCTCTTGCCAGTTCTTGTATATTGTAATCAATATCGTGATTTATCAGCAAAGCAAAATGACCTCTTTCACAGTCATATACATCGATCTTCTTTGACAGGCTATTCAGCCATTCGGCAATGCTTGCAATGAATCCACTGGTGTGGAATGCACCCAAGGTTGCAATGTCAAAATAGCTGGAGCGGGAGAGCTTGACGATTACCGCACCTAATACATTCGTGTTTTGAATGGTCAAATCAATTTCCCGCAGAAAAGCGGCACGGTTGTAAACTTTTGTGACAGGATTGTGGATGGCGTCTATATTTTCCACCGTGGTCAAAAACCCGAAGATTCCAATGGACTGAAAAAACAACTCAATCAGTTGATGGGGCATAATGAATTGTTGAATGAAAATAGGTACAATGCTAAGCACGAGCAACAAAATAGCGGCATATCTCTGCGGACGAATTAGAAATTTTCTATAGCGTATTACCAAAAACACAGCAACCAGCATATATAAATAACCTGTACCATATAACACATACATCATTGGGCCGTGTAAATAGATGCCATTTTCATCATAATAAAAAACAAAGCGGAAAACAAAATTAAGCACTAACAGCAAAAGAATGACTATTTCCGGTATAAAGAATGCTATCTTAATCGGCTTTTTCATGCGTTTTTTCAAACCAAGCAAAACTATCATATACCAGGCAAAAAGGCAGGAGGTGCTAACGTAGACAAGAAGAAAAACAAAGTTAAGCACATCACGGGAGAAATAACTGTATTGCTCCACATAAGAATTTCCCACAGAGCTCCAAATATCAAAAACACTGGCCACAAGTGCCGCGACAATAATCAGCAGCAACAGCCTGTTGGATTCCCTATGTAAATCTTTTTTTGCAATCATAATAAGCAGCGCAAAAACACAGATTATCGCCGCGCATATATCAAAGGATACATTGTAAATCATAAAATGGTCTCCCCAGTATTCCCAATGCGATAAAACCGTAATTATTTATACGATATAGCTGATATTATCTCTAAAAAGCATACTATATTTTATCGTTGAGAACATTGTAAAAGTTATCTTATGGGGTATTATACTGATTTTTATACTTTTTTTCAAATACAAAGGAGAAGGGCAGTGGCTCGCCTTTACAGAAAACAGGTTTGCGCGGTTGGTTAAAAGAACAAACTCCAGTGGGGATACGGGTCAACAGTATTGACTTTGCGGCGGCATATCAAACTTGAAAAAAGAAGCGGTAGCAAGTATAATAACACAATAGGTAAGCACTTCCGTTTTATTATATTGAAGGGAAGTGTTAATTATGTCGGTGGAAGTGCAGGTATGCTGTGGCATCAATAGATATGCCTCGCCCCTGCAAACGATGAAAAATTATGATATGATATATGAGTTGTGCATGGCGGAAAAGGGCGAAGTAAAGCAGGCCGGGCTATAGAATGCCGCGGGTAAGGGAACAAAAGACAGCTTATCTCCGTCTATTTTAAAAAGAACCGATCCACAAAGAGAGTGTGTGATGGCGGCAAGAGACACAGGGGTGAAAATTGCAAAGGGCGTTTTGTATGTATTGCTGCAAATTGGCGTGGCGGTGCTCATTGTTCTGTTGATTTTTCTTGCCTATTACACGGCAGAGAACACCATGAATGTGAACATGATGGTGGAGGATGCTTTTGCATACCGCGCACAGGCAATTTTGAGGCCAGCAGAGGACGCTTCCGCTGAAATGGAAACATTGCGTAAGCTGTTTACAAACACGGCACTTGCGCGTGACGAAGTGCTGCACAGCACGGCATATGACGATTTTACAATTGTGAGCTACTACGAGCAGGCAGATATAGAATTTCACATTGTTTGGCCATGGGATACACGAACAAAGGTTACGGTGACGGAGACGGTACGTGATATTATGGGAGACCCGATCCCAGAAGAAGGCGAAGAGTTGCCAGAGGATAAAAGCCTGTGGCCACAGCCGGAGGAATGGGAAAACGGCGTTTATGAAGTGAGCCTGGTAAAGGATAAGGATGCCGAGATATGGAAAATAAGCGGGTTTGAGTTTAAAGAGGCTGTGGATGTGAGTGAGATGGTTCCCGAACCGATTGTGGCGGAGGAGAGCCTGGCGGCGGAATCGGAAAGCCCGGAGCCGGAGGGCGAGGGGCAATAGAATAAACAGATGCCGGAAACCGTGCAGCTTGCGCGGTTTTACGTTTTATGGGAGTAATGGGATGGACGGAGTATGGCTTTACCTGGCGCCGCTTGCCGGTGTTACGGATGCCGCGATGCGCGAGGTGTGCAGGGAGCAGGGCGCGCAGGCGGCTTATACGGAAATGGTAAGCGCAAAGGCGCTTTCCTATAAAAATGAAAAAACATTTGGTTTGCTGGAAAAAAGCCCGGCGGAGAAACAGGTGGGCGTGCAGCTTTTTGGTAGCGAGCCAGATGTGTTGGCAGATACGGCAAAAATGCTGCAGGACAGCATGGGTGAGAGTCTCTCGGAGATCAACATCAATATGGGGTGCCCAGTGCCCAAGGTGGTAAACAACGGCGAGGGATGCGCGCTGATGCGGCAGCCTGCGGTTGCGGAAAAAATTATTCGCGGTGTGAGCCGGGCGGTGTCGCTTCCTGTTACAGTGAAAATACGCAAGGGATTTGATGACGCAACGGTAAACGCGGTAGAGTTTTCGAAAATGGCAGAGCAGGCGGGGGCGTGCATGATCGCCGTCCATGGCAGGACGCGCCAGCAGTTCTACAGTGGCAAAGCGGATTGGGATATTATAAAAGCGGTGAAGCAGGCGGTAGGCGTAAAAGTGGTGGGCAATGGTGATATTTTTTGCGCGCAGGACGCGGCGGATATGCTGGCGTATACCGGGTGCGATGGTGTGATGGTGGCGCGCGGCGCACAGGGGAATCCGTTTTTGTTTGCGCAGATATGCGAGCGTGTGGAGCAGGGCAAAGTGAAAACAAATCCAACGCAAGAGGAGCGTATAGGGATGTGCTTGCGGCAGGCACGGCTTGCGGCAGGCTATAAAGACGAATACAGCGCTATCCGGCAGATGCGCACACATGCCCAGCACTACACAAAGGGGATGAAGGACAGCGCAAAGCTGCGGGCAGCCCTGGTGCAGGTGGAGACCTATGCCGGGCTAGAGAAGATTTTATATGGTTATCTGGAAAAAAATATTGCATTCTGATTGCCGTTGTGGTAAGATAACGGTTGTTATGTATGGAATATAGGAGGTGCTTCAATGGAAGCGATGGATGTATTATCTCTGATTATAAAAATAGTGCTGGTTGTGTTTTCGGTGTTTTTGATTGCGGTAGTGTTGTTGCAATCGGGGCAACGAGCGGGTGTTTCGGGCGCAATTGGCGGCGGCGCAGAGCAGCTTTTTGGTAAAAAGAAGGCTCGCGGGCTGGATGCGCTTTTGGTAAGGCTTACCAAAATAGCGGCGATCGGCTTTATGGTTCTGGCAGTGCTGCTCGTCGTAATCCAAAAATATTGGATGTAAGAAGAATGCAAAAAACACCCGCGAGGGTGTTTTTTTTTGAAACGGATGGAGTGGAGTAATTTGGATATAAGACAAAGGATTTTGGACGTAACAGAAAAGCAAATATATACAACAAAGGAGCAGCTTGCAAAAGCGCTGGGCGTGAGTGCAAAAAAGCTGGAGGAACCATTGCGGCAGTTGCTTGCCAATCATGAGCTGGCAACCTCAAAAAACGGCAGCATTGCGCTTGCCGGCACAATGGGGTATTTTAAGGGCAAGCTGGAGGGCAAGAAAAGTGGATATGCTTTTTTGCGAACAACCGACGATATGCAGGACATCTTTATTGGCGAAAAGGAGCGCAATGGCGCGCTGGATGGGGAGGAAGTCCTTGTTAGGCTGAAAAAGCGCCAAAAGGGCGGCAGTAATCCGGAAGGTAAGGTGGTAGAAATATTGGAGCAGGGCCCTGCATATGTGGTGGGTACTGTGGTCAAAAATAGAAAAACGGCGTATGTGATGCCGGATGACAGCAAAATGCCGGAGATTTATATTGCGTATGACGCAAAGCCGAAGGTAAAGGACGAGCAAAAGGTAGTGGTAGAGCTTGTGCGCCGGGCCGAGCGGGGCAGGCCGGCACAGGGCAAGGTGACAGAGATACTGGGCATGACAGGGGACACCGGTGTGGATATTCTGTCATACGCAAGGCGGTTTGGCCTTGTTGCCGGGTTTAATAAAAAATGCAGGAAGGAAGCTCGCGCGCTGCTGGAACAGCCGGTGAGTATGGAAGACCGGTTGGATTTGCGGCATGAACTGATCTTCACCATAGACGGCGCGGACGCAAAGGATCTGGACGACGCGGTGTCGCTGAAAAAGCTGGTAAATGGTAACTGGTTGCTGGGCGTGCATATTGCGGATGTATCCTATTATGTTAAGGAAGGCGGCGAGCTAGACCGCGAAGCGCTTAGCCGTGGCACAAGTGTTTATCTATTAGACAGGGTGATCCCCATGCTGCCGGAGGAGCTTTCCAACGACCTGTGCTCGCTCAACCCAGATGAGGATAAATATACGCTATCCTGCATGATGGAGATAGACAAGGGTGGCGTGTGTGTTGCGCACGAGATGGCAAACACGGTGATCCGCACAAAATACAGGATGACATATGATGGCGTAAACGAGGTATTGCAGGGCAAAACCGTGTATGAATACGGCGACGCGGCAGATACGCTGCGGCAAATGAATGAGCTGGCGGGTGTTTTGCGAAAGAAGCGCTTTGAAAAGGGGAGCATTGATTTTGACCTGAGCGAGCCGTTGATCACGCTGGATGAAAAGGGCGTGCCGCAGGAGGTGGGCGTGCGGTCGCGTGGGGACGCGGAAAAGCTGATAGAGGAATTTATGCTGATGGCGAACGTGACGGTGGCGAAGCATTTTTATGATATGGATGTGCCGTTTTTGTACCGTGTACACGAGCAGCCAGACGCGGATAAAATAAGGGAGCTTTCCATCTTCCTGGGCAACTTTGGCATCAGGGTGCCGGGGAATGGGGATGTGAGGCCCAAGGATATACAGGACGTGCTGACAAAGGTAGAGAACCTACCCGAGCAAAATGTGGTGAACAGCGTTGTGCTGCGTTCTTTAAAAAAGGCGCATTATGACATAAGGCCGGTGGAACACTTTGGGCTGGCGGCAGACAGGTATTGCCATTTTACTTCGCCCATCCGGCGGTATCCGGATTTAATGGTGCATCGTATTGCAAAGCTGGCGATTGCAAAAGGGCTGAAGAAAAAAGCGTGTGCGCATCTGGATGAGATTTTGCCGGGGATTGCAAAGCAATCGAGCGAGCGGGAGCGCAATGCCATTGAGGCGGAGCGCGCGGTAAACGACTTGAAAATGGCGGAATATATGGGCAGGCACATTGGCGAGGAATATGAGGGTGTTGTGTCCGGCGTGACTCGGTTTGGCATTTTTGTGGAGCTGGAGAACACAATAGAAGGTATGATCCCGTTGGCGCAACTGGAGGACGATTATTACAACTACCACGAGAAACAGTATTGCGTGATAGGCGAGCGAACGGGAAAGAAGATTACGCTGGGGGACAAGGCAAGGATTCAAGTGGTAAGCGCGGACATTGCATTGGGAAAAATTGAATTTACCTTTGCGGAGTGATATAATATGGATATGAAGGGCGTGAAGGTGCTGGCGCAGAACAAAAAAGCCAGGCATGAATATTTTATAGAAGACAGGTATGAAGCGGGGCTTTCGCTTGTGGGTACCGAGGTGAAGTCCTGCCGCATGGGCAAGGTAAACCTGCGGGACTCTTATGCGCAGGTGAAAAACGCGGAGGCGTGGGTGCATAATATGCACATAAGCCCATATGAAAAGGGCAATATCTTCAATCGTGATCCCTTGCGGGTACGTAAGCTGTTGCTCCATAAAAAAGAAATTACCAAGCTGCTGGGGTTGACGGCGCAAAAGGGCTATACGTTGATCCCGCTGAGCATATACCTGAAAAACGGCAAGGTGAAACTGGAGCTGGGCGTTTGCCGGGGTAAGCATACCTACGACAAACGGCAGGATTTAAAAGAAAAAGCGACAAGGAGGGATATGGAACGGGCACTGAAAAACTGAATCACTATTACCTGGGGATGTACTGGTTTCGACGGGGACATTTGTAAGGGTGATAAGCAAGCCGCAGTTGAATACCCTGCGTTAAAAAGATTCACCTAAAAATAATTGCTAAAACAAACAAAACTGCAGAGGTGGGTTCTCCCGCTCTGCTTGCTGCCTAAGTAACAGGTAGCCTTCTGTTCTCTCCTTTCCTGTTTGGGAGGGAAACGGGAGCAAATTTAAAACAGGCTCCCACGCAGCCAAAGCTTTGAGGCGGCGCGGATTTTATGAAGCTACTTCTTTTCTGTTTTTGTGGATAGGGGCTTAAAGAGGGAAATAACACAAAATCCAATAAGCTTGTAGAAAGTTGCCTGGGCAGGTTTTCGGACGCGGGTTCAACTCCCGCCATCTCCACCAGCAGGTATGAACCTGCACATATGTCGCGCATCATCACAGATGGTGGGCGACTTTTTATTGCCTGCACCGGGGTTTGGGTTTAGGCCGATGCACGTCATCACCGGCAAAGCAGCCGGAGACAAGTTCGCGAATTACAAATAGTGGTTCGCGACTTTTTTGTACTCGCGCCCATGATGTGGATTTAGCTGGCGCATCTTCGTCAACAACAAAAAAACGCCTGTGTTGGCATAGCTTTTTTGTTGCGGGTTGCGCACTGGAGGAATCATTTTATTTTGTTTGGCAATACGTAATCCCCGTGTTTTGTAATATGATATAATAAACATAAGTATAGTTAAATGGGAATTTGCAGGATTGTGGAGGTGCGATGATGTTTAATGAGATATGCATATACGAAGCAAAAATCGATAAGCAGGATGAAATAGAAACTTTGATGAAAGAGGTTGCCGAATTTTATCTTTCGCAACCGGGTGTAATAGATGTCAAATACATCAAACGAACCCATCGGCAAAAGGATTTTAACGCTGTAAAGAATGGGGAAGTTCCCATTCGCTTGACTCGTTACGTAGGGAAGGTAACGTATATGCTCTACTTAGTGTTAGAAAATGAAGAAGCCCATGCAAGGCTGGCTGTACTTGGGCTGGAGAAATTCTATAAGCGTTGGAATCGTTGCCTCACAACCATGCCCAAAATACTTCTTGGCGAGAATATAGTTTAATTCAGTTTGGCAAGCAGATAAATTCCAGCTTGCCACGAGGCTTAATAACGTCAATCCGCTTCTGCCTTCTATTGGAGCAGCCTGCGTGTGCGGTAGCGGGTGAGTGCTAATCCAGTTTCCGGAGAAATGGAATTATTTTGTCTTCCTCCCAACTCCTATAAAAATCTGTAAACTCATCAAGCGGCACCGGTTTGCTGAAGAAAAACCCCTGCAATTCATCACAATAGAGATCCTTCAAAAAACGGCTCTGCTCTATATTTTCCACGCCTTCTGCTGTTAATACCATATTCATGCTTTTTGCCAGGGCGATGATTGCTTTAACAATTTCCTTGTTTTCCTCGCCCTCGTCCAAGCCTTGTATAAACGAACGGTCTATTTTGATCCGATCCACAGAAAGCCGGTTGAGGTAGCTAAGGGAGGAGTAGCCTGTGCCAAAATCATCTACGGAGACTTCGCAGCCCAGCGCGTGCAGGCGCTTTAGCACGTCATTTACGCCGCTAATATCATTGAGCAGGGTGGATTCCGTGATTTCAATGTCGATACGTTCGGTAGGAATGCCCGACTGTTGTGCCGCCCCCTGAACCTTGTCAATGAATTCATCATGCAAAAGAACCTGCGCGGGGATGTTGATGGAAATTTGCATAATGATGCCGGCGTTTTCCAATTGCTTGTTTATCCGGCAGCATTCCGCTATCATCCACCAGGAAATAGGAATAATTAATCCGGATTCTTCTGCCTGCGGAATGAATTCCATTGGCCCGATGGTTCCTTCGGGTGCCAGCCAGCGAATCAGCCCCTCGCAAGCGTGGATTTCCCCGGTTTGTGTACACACCTTAGGCTGGAGGAAAGCCTGGAATTCTTTACATCCATCGTTAATCACATTACGTAGTTGATTCTCAATGTAGACCTTTCGCTGGAGATCGGCCTGGAATTGCCGCTGATAGGAAACATAAAGCCCCTTGCCCAGCTCCTTTGCGCGGTATATCGCGATTTCTGCATTGCCAAATAATGTGCTGGCGTCCTGCCCATCCTGTGGATAGGAGCTTGAGCCGATGGATAGTGTAATGGAAAGCTTGCGCTCTTTCACCTCAAAAGGTTCCCGGAAAATATCCGTAATCCGTGCGACAAATAATTGACGCTCTACTTCCGTTTCCAGCCCTTTTACAATCGCTACAAAATCGTCCCCACCCATGCGGCCAAGCACAGCGGATGACCCAATGTGGCTGGAAAGCCGCTTGGTCACCTCAAGAAGAAAATTATCGCCCATTGCCGGGCCCAGCGTATCGTTGATGAACTTAAAACGGTCGATATCAAAACAAAACACGGTGATATGCTGCCTGTCCTCGCTGGAATCCAACAGCATCTTCGTTAGGGTATCGTTGATATTGTTACGGTTGCGCAATCCGGTCAGTGTATCAAAATTAGCGTGATAATAAAGGTTTTCGCGATCCTCACGAATATGCGTCAGCATGTTGTTGAAGGAATGGCCAAGCTCTGCCAGCTCGGTTGTGTTGTCATCAACGGGTACGAAGGAGTCAACCGTATCGAGATTTATTTTTGTAACCTCGCCGGATAGCGTGCCCAATGGTTTTACAATGATGCGGCCAATCCGCTGGATAATCAGCGCCATGGCGACAGCACAGCTCAGCGCGATGATTGCAAGATTCACCATCACGACGCTGCGCCCTTGAATATATAGGGTGCGTGGGCTGGATTGCGAGACCACCAGGGACTCGTTGCCAAACAAATCCGGAAAAGTGAGGTAGACGGTGGCTGTATTATCATCCGCAACGACAACTGTGCCAGTGTCCTTCAATTCTTGCGCCTGCTCTTCGCTAATATTTAACTGCTCGAGTGGAAGAATGGTGAAATCCATTCCCTCATTTCCCGTTATAAAATCAATCTCGTCAGTGTCGATAACCCGGCCGAAGATGAATGCGCCCGTAGCGGGCCCTGTTTCGTCCGAATGAATGATCGGGTAGGAGCTAAGGTAATAAATGCCCCCCTCATGGCTTACAAAGCCGGGCGCGCCGATTTGTGTGGTGTCCCACAGATCCAAAGAAGCACCATCCTGAAACGAGTTTAGCGTAAGCGGCAGCACCTTCTCGTATAATGTGGCAAGGTCGGGGTGCTCCCCGGTAAACGCGTCGCTTGTATGATCGTAGAAGCCCTCATACACGATTCCGCCTTCCGCGTTGATAATCGTCAAAAAATCCAGGCGGTAGAGCTGGAAGGGGTATTCTGTCAGGTAATCATCCAGAAAAGCGTCGTAATCACCCTGGATGTAATCATAGGTATAGTCCCAGCTGGACCAGTCCCTTGTGACATTGGGTAAAAAACTGACCGATGACATAAGCACATTTTCCGATAACGCTGCCTGGTTCGTTATGTTGTCCTTCTCACGCTCGGAAAGGATATTTTGCATACTTGTGTAATAGATGCTAAACAGTACAACAAACATGCAGACAAACACAGTGGTCATTGTGATGATCACCTTCCAGCGTATGGAGCGTTTTGGTCTTGTTTTTTGCACTATTGCCTCCCCATTTTGCCATTCCGGCAATTGAGCGATATCCCCGGTAAAAGGCTCAGCTGCGTTCGGTGGCATAATGATTGGTTTGTTTTCTGTAACCAGAGAGAGTTGCAAGGCTCTTCTTCGCAAAGTTTGCGTCCGCCCGGTCTTTGTTTGCCGATATATGCGGATAATATAAACTTAAGTAATAGTATAGCACGAAATGGAAGGTTTTTGGCGGCTTTTTTTACATAAGCTGCGAAGGGTGTTTTCCCAACCCGTGTTGCGCGGCTTTTCACGATTCATCCATCGTCACGCCACACTGCTGACAAAAAGGTGACACGGGTTTATTTCGCATGCAAAAATCGATATGCTTAGGAAAAGAAGGCATACCGGCAAGCGGCGGAGGACGGCAAGCTGGAGGGTGAAAGAAAAACTGGCAGAGTCGCTACGGGCGGTTTTGAGTGTTCCATAGGGAAGGGTGCGCTGTAGGATTGCCAGATAAACAGGTGCAGTGGCATGGCACAGCAGTAACAGGTGCTTTAAGGAAGGGGCGAATGGATGCGCAGGAAAAGAATGCCCGACCGGAAAAAAACATTTAAGGAAAAAATGAAAGGCATTTTGTTCTCGGAATGTGGCCTTTGGATCTATATTGTGCTTGCGTCGGTTGCGTATGGGGCTTATTGTCATTTTGCGGGCGTACCCAATCCGGTCAGGAGGCAAGAGCCTGTTTCTGCCCATGAAATAATAGCGCTGCTGGTATTGGCCTTGCCCGTTTTGCTTGTGTTTATAGTAAAGGGCAGCAAGCGCGGGTAGGGTGGCGGTACGTTGGCAAACGAAATATAGGAGGGTTGAGTTATGTATGATGAAAATACGCAGGTTTATATTTTTGCCGCGCCGATTTCGCAGGGCTATGTGCCTGCGGAAAATTTAAAAAAGGCTTGTGATCCCAATACGGAGGAACACCGTTTTTTTATCAACGGTGCTTTGCAATACGAAGAAAAGGAGCTGGAAGAGGAGCAGATTTCGATTGTGACGCCCGAGCGGTGGCTCTTTGGATATAAGGTGTATCCGGAGATCGCGTATTCATCGGATGCGTGCACGGCGGTCAGCAAGCGCGCCAAGGAATTTTTGCTAAAGGCAGGGATTGTGAAAAACGCCGAAGAGCTTGACGCGCTGGGCGATTCCATATCATTGGATGAATACTACCGAATTGTGTATGTTGTTTATTTTGTTGATACCAACGCGAAAAAAGTGCTGAAGAAAAAATAAGGAAAAAGCGTGTAAGCCGTTTATTGCAGCAGGGAAAGTACGGTTTGTGGGCTG
>JAJDHD010000024.1 GCA_030266015.1 Christensenellaceae bacterium OttesenSCG-928-K19
AGATGGCTGATATAGAATTGCTGGCGCCTGCGGGAAACCGTGAGTGCCTGGAAACCGCATTTTACTTTGGGGCGGATGCGGCATATATTGCAGGGAAGAATTTTGGGCTGCGCGCGTTCGCAGCCAATTTTTCGGACCATCCACTCCTTTGCTAAGCGTGTAAATAATATCGTCATAGGTCATGCTTTTGGAAAGCAGGTAGGTTCCCGCCTTCAGCTTGGAGGACTTGTCGGAGAAATCAGTATAAAGCTTGAAAAACTGCTGGTTGCGGATCAACTCATTTTCTTCCAGCATCTTCGCAATCGTGGAGAGAGATGAGCCGCGCTTAATTGTAATTTCCACAGCCGTATTGTCGTTTGTATCAACAGGATCCAGGTAATTTGTCTTGAATGTTTTATAAACATAAAAACATCCTGCCACAACAATGGCTAGGGCTGCAACGAAAATAACAATAGGACGGAAAAAAGCCCAAGCCCTGTTCGGCTCTTTTTCATTCCGCACCTTGTTGCGCTTTATAAAGCTTTCATCACCATCCACAAGGATCGTATGTGTTTCCAGCTCCTCGTTTTCTTCGAGGTAAATGTTATTAAGCTTCTTTGCCAAGCAACCGTTCCCCTTTACCGCTGTCAGTCTTCAAATAGATTCTGTCCAACCTCTGCCGCTTCCCCAATGATTTTATAGACATCGGAGACCAGCGTGTTGAACTTATATTCTGCAGTAAAATACTCTGTAATCTTTGGGTTGAATTGTAGCACTTCCCCAACTTTCTGTATTTTCTCCAGCAGCTCTGACGAAGGCTCCTGCCCTGTCATATAAGCCGCCTGCGCCTCAAACTGCATCTTCTGGTAATCGCGGATCATCGTTTTATTTGATTCTTCCGCCAGTACCTCATCCTTTATCTTTTTAAATTCCTTATACTCCGCGCTCTGCTTTATTAGTGCTGCCAGTTCATTTGCCTTGTCCTGGATGTTTATCATCTTTTTGACTCCTTTTTTTCGCAAAATGTTCCCATTATCCAGTCAGTATTATACCTCAATGATAATCGGAAGGATCATGGGGCTGCGGTTTGTCTTTTGGTACAGGTAATTTGATATGTCTTTTTTGATGAAATCCTTTAGTGTATTCCAATCGCTTGTGCCTGCATAGCGGCATTCCTCCACCACACGCTCCACAATGTTCTTGGATTCCTCAATCAATTCCTCCGATTCCTTCATATACACGAACCCACGCGATACGATATCGGGGTCAGATACAATCTCTCGTGTATCCTCAGAAATCGTCACAACAACGATAAACAGCCCGTCTGAGGAGAGCACCTTCCTATCCCTCAGCACTACATTACCCACATCGCCCACGCCAAGGCCGTCGATAAGTACGCTGCCCGAGGCAACCTTGTCCTTTTGCACGCCAACCTTGCGGTTTAGCGCAATAACCGAGCCGATTTCCGGGATGAAGATGTTCTTTTCCTTAATCCCCATCTTAACCGCAATATCCGCGTGGTTATACAAATGCCTGTATTCGCCGTGCACCGGGATGAAGAACTTAGGCTTGACCAGCGACATCATCAGCTTCAATTCCTCGCGGCAAGCATGTCCGGAAACATGCACCATGTCCTTTGCGTCATTGATCACTGTTGCGCCCTTGCGGTACAGCATATTGATGACGTCTGACACATACCGCTCATTGCCTGGGATGGGCGTTGCGGATATGATGACCAAGTCATTTTCTTTGATGTTGATTTTTGCGTGCTGGCCCATTGCCATGCGCACCAAGCCAGACATTGTTTCGCCCTGGCTGCCCGTGGTAAGCACCACAACCTGCCTGTCCGGCATTTTTTTGATATCGTCAAACGACACCAGCATGTCGTCATCCACATTCATATAGCCAATCTCACGTGCCACACCCACAACCTTCAGCATACTTCTGCCTGAGAGGCACACCTTGCGGTTGTACATTTTGGCAACGTCAATGACCTGCTGCAACCGATGGACATTTGACGCAAACGACGCGACAATAACGCGCCCCTTTGCTTCACGGAAATAATCCATAAACGTGTCGCCCACCTCGCGCTCGGACATGGTGGATCCGGGCCGCTCTGCATTAGTGCTATCCGACATCAGCGCCAGCACACCGCGCTTGCCAAGCTCGGCAAATCGGTTTAAATCCATCACCTCGCCGCTTAGCGGGGTCAGATCCACCTTAAAATCACCCGTATGCACAATAACGCCTACCGGCGTGGTAATCGCAAGTCCCATTGCATCATCTATGCTGTGACTCACTTTTATAAATTCCACAGTAAACACACCGGCTTTAATCTTGTCACCCGATTTCACATTAATAAATTTGGGTGACAGCCCCGGATGCTCGGAAAGCTTTGCCTCTACAAGCGCAATTGTAAGCGTGGAGCCATAGACCGGAACATCAAAATCGCGAAGAATGTAGGGCAGCGCACCGATATGATCCTCGTGCCCGTGGGTTAAAAAGATACCGTGGATCTTATCCATGTTCTTTTTCAGATACGTGGTGTCCGGTATCACGTAATCCACACCCAACATCTCTTCACGCGGGAACATAAGCCCTGCGTCAATCACAATGATCTCGTCGCCAAACTCAATTGCTGTAAGATTTTTTCCTATTTCGCCAATTCCGCCAAACGGGATAATTTTAACCGAGGGCACTTCGTTTTTAGGCTTTACGCCATTCTGTTGACTTTGGTTGTTTTTTTGTTGCCCTGTATTATTCTTTTGTTTTTGAACCGGTTTTCGTTTTGTTTCCTTTACCGGCTTTTCTCCATTTGTTTTTTTTGCCGCAGCGGTTGGATTTGGCTTCCGCCTTCTCCCATTATTACTGCGTCCCTGTCTTTGTTCATTCTTTTGACCGCTGTTTTGTTCGTTCTTTTGGCCATCATTTTGTGCTGTTTTATTCAACTTTATCCTCTCCCAACCTGCTTACCGGCTTCTACCGGCAGCGTATCATAAAATATATTTCTGTAAATTCTGGTATTGCTCTTCTTTCTTCAGGTGCTCCGTTACATATTTTTCGTCGATCGTTACACTGACCGACGGTTCTATCCCATTTGCATTGTAAAAAATATCCTCCAGCAGGTTTTCTACAATGGTATGCAGCCGCCGCGCGCCGATATTTTCCGTCGTTTCATTCACAAGCTGCGCAATCTCCGCAATTTTTTTAAGCGCATCACTCGTAAACTGCAGTTCCACGCCATCCGCGGAAAGTAGCGCTTCATATTGCTTTGTAATCGCGTTTTTTGGCTGCGTCAATATTAGTTCGAATTCTTTTTTTCCAAGAGTCTCCAATTCCACCTTGATGGGAAAACGTCCTTGCAGCTCGGGGATCAAGTCTGATACCTTTGCCACATGGAACGCGCCCGCCGCAATAAAAAGCATATAATCCGTCTTTACCGGACCATATTTTGTTACTACCGTGCTACCCTCCACAATGGGAAGAATGTCACGCTGCACGCCCTCGCGGGATACATCCGGCCCGCTGCCCATAGACTTGCCCGCAATCTTGTCAATCTCATCTAAGAATACGATCCCATTCTGCTCGGCGGCTTCTATTGCTGTTTGGATCACCTCGTCCATATCAATCAGCTTTTCCGCTTCTTCCTGCTCCAATATCTTACGTGCCTCAGTGATGGTCACCTTGCGTTTTTTCGTTTTAGTGGGAAGAATACCCGAGAAAAGGTCGCCTAAACTTTCCCCGCCCATGCCGGGGATTTCCACATTGCTGCCCGCGTTCACTTCCACTTCAATCTCTATTGTCAAATGCTCCAGCTTGCCACTTTTCAGATTTTCCCGCGTCTGTTCCCTGCGCGAAAGCCTTTTTTGTTTTTCTTCATCCGATTCCGATGAATCCGATGACTCAATCCGTGGCTGGTTCATACCAAAAAACACGCCAAACGGGTTCTGTCCCTGATTTGCCTGCTTATTTGGCACAAGCAAATCCACCAGCCTGTCCTCCGTGTTTTGCTTTGCCTGCTCCTGCACCGTTTCGTAGCGCTTTTGCTTTACCATGCGGATGCTGGCTTCCACAAGATCGCGTATGATGGATTCCACATCGCGTCCCACATAGCCCACTTCTGTAAATTTTGTTGCTTCTACCTTCACAAACGGTGCGTCCATCAGCTTTGCCAGACGGCGCGCGATCTCTGTTTTACCCACACCCGTCGGCCCTATCATGATGATATTCTTAGGCGTGATCTCCGCTCGCATCTCCTCGTCCAGCTTGCTTCTCCTGTAACGGTTACGAAGCGCAATCGCCACTGTTTTTTTTGCGCTGTCCTGCCCAATGATATATTTATCCAGTTCGGCTACAATCTCTTTTGGTGTCAAAAATGACATAGGTTACACCTCTTCTACTATGATATGGTCGTTGGTATATACGCAAATCTCACTAGCAATTTTAAGACCTTTTTCTGCAATCTCCTTTGCAGGCAGGTCTGTATTCTGCACAAGCGCCCTCGCTGCTGAAAGGGCATAAGAGCCGCCCGATCCAATGGCGCAAATGCCATCATCCGGCTCTATCACCTCGCCGGTACCAGAGACAATAAGCAGGTTTTCCGCATCCGCCGCAATTAACATTGCTTCCAGCTTGCGCATAATTTTATCCGTGCGCCATTCCTGCGCCAGCTCCACAGCCGCGCGTTGCAGGCTGCCGCCATATTCCTCCAGCTTTGCCTCCAGCCGTTCGGAAAGAGCAAACGCATCCGCAACCGAACCAGCAAAGCCGATCACCACTTTATCATCAAACAACCGCCGCACTTTTTTGGCGCCTGTTTTCATAATGATCTTTTCGCTTAGCGTAACCTGCCCATCTCCCGCCACGGCACACTTGCCATCTTTTTTTACCGCTAATATTGTTGTTCCTTTTATATCCATCTTTATCCTCACTTTAAATGATACTGCGCAATGATCTCACTTACCTTTGTAAGCGCGCGCATAGAGATTTCCAGATTCCGTTCTTCTTTGCCACGCACCTTGTGGTCAAGCGGCCGCATAATTCCATAATTAATATTCATGGGCTGGAAATTGCCGGAGGTGCTGCCACTGATATGCAGCGCGAGCGCACCGATAGCCGTTTGGTCGTTAAAATCCGGCAATGGCATCCCCAAGCATTCGCACGCGACATATTGACCGCACAAAAGCCCGCTGGACGCGCTTTCCACATATCCTTCCACCCCTGTAATCTGCCCGGCAAAACGTATGTTTGGTTTGTTTCTCAGACGATAATACTTATCCAGCAGATCGGGCGACTTTAAAAAGGTGTTCCTGTGCATCACGCCATACCGCAAAAACTCCGCCTTGGCAAGCGCGGGTATGAGCCCAAACACACGCTGCTGCTCCTTAAATTTTAAGTGTGTTTGGAAACCCACCATGTTATACATGCTGCCCTCTGCGTCTTCCATGCGCAACTGCACAACCGCATACGGTCGTTTATCCGATTTTGGATCCCTAAGCCCTTTGGGCTTCAACGGGCCAAATAGCAACGTCTCGTAACCACGGCCCGCCATTGTTTCCACCGGCATACAGCCCTCAAACACCTCTTGGTTCTCGAATCCCTTCAGCGGCGCACATTCCGCACCCACAAGCGCGTGGTAGAAAACGTCATATTCTTCCCGCGTCATCGGACAATTGACATAATCGTTTCCACGGTCATAACGGGACGCAATGAACGCCTTATCCATATCGATACTACGTGCGCTGACAATAGGCGCAGCCGCGTCAAAAAAATGCAAACACTCATCGCCCGTCAGCGTGCGCACAGAATTCATCAGGCCTGCCGAGGCAAGCGGCCCCGCCGCAACAATAACAATTTCGTCCGCATCAAAAGCGGTAAGATCCACCACTTCCTCACGCACGATCTCTATCAGTCCATTCCGCTCAAGTTCCTTCGTCACATAAGCGGAAAAATCTTCCCTGTTCACAGCAAGCGCGCCACCCGCGGGCACACGTGTTTCATCCGCCGCGCGCATAATCAGGCTGTCAAACTTGCGCATTTCCTGCTTCAAAAGCCCCACCGCATTCGACAGCCTATCTGACCGCAATGAATTGCTGCACACAAGCTCCGCCAGCTCCAGCCGGGAATGCGCGGGCGTCATTTTCTGCGGCTTCATCTCATAAAGCCGAACAGGTATCCCATATTTAGATAGCTGGTAGGCGGCTTCACACCCCGCAAGGCCGCCACCTATTACATTAACTTTTTTTTGCTGCATCCGTTTTCTTTTTCTGGTTCGTCACACAATCTGCATTGGAGCATTTTTTGAATGTCTTGCCCCATTTAAACTTGGATTCAACCATATAAGCGCCGCACGTTTCACATTTTTCCGTAAGCGGCTTGTCCCAGGAAACAAAATCACATTCCGGGTACTTTTCACATCCGTAAAAGCTGTGTCCTTTTCTGGAGCGCTTCACAACCACCTTACCGCCACACTTGGGGCAGGGCACATCCAGCTCCTCCACAATGGGCTTGGTGTTTTTGCATTCCGGATAATTGGGGCAGGCAAGGAATTCGCCAAAGCGGCCCATCTTGTGCACCATGTTGGCGCCGCATTTTTCGCAAATGATGTCCGATACCTTTTCGGGCAGCTTCACATGCTCAATATTCTTCTCAGCTTTTTCCAGATCCTCTTCAAACGGGCCATAGAAATCTTTTATCACAGACTTCCAATCGGCACCATCCTGCTCCACATCATCCAGCTTCTCTTCCATATCCGCGGTAAATGCGATATCTACAATATCTGCAAAATTATCCGCCATCAGCTCTGTCACAATACCACCCAGCTCTGTGGGCACAAAGGACTTTGCTTCCTTTGTCACATATCCCCTATCCTGTATAGTAGAAATGATGGGCGCGTAGGTACTGGGACGGCCGATTCCACGTTCTTCCAGAAATTTAATAAGCGATGCTTCCGTATATCTCGGAGGCGGCTGGGTAAAGTTCTGCTTGGGATCGATTTTGACAAGCTTGCACTCTTCGCCTTTTTCGATTTTAGGAAGCATAGAAGCTTCGTCATCTTCTGTTTTGGAATCGTAGACCGCCAGATGGCCTTTGAACAAAATCCGTGACCCGCTCGCCTTAAACGTTTGCCCGTTCGCGTCGATGTCATACGCCAGTGTTTCAAACTGCGCGGGGTTCATCTGGCTTGCAAGGAAACGTGTATAAATCAGCTTGTAAAGCTTGAACATATCATTGGTCAGGTATTGCTTTACCGATTCAGGCGTATTGGTGATATACGTTGGCCTAATGGCTTCATGCGCATCCTGCGCGCCTTTCCTGCCTTTATACGTGTTCGGCTTTGCCGGCACATACTCCGCACCATATTTTTCTTTTACATACTCGAGCGCACTCTGCTGCGCTTCTGCCGAAACACGTGTGGAGTCTGTCCTCATATAGGTAATAAGGCCAACCGTCGTCCCGTCTGCAAGCGGCACGCCTTCATAAAGACGCTGTGCCAGCATCATTGTCTTTTTTGCCGTATATCCCAGCTTGCCAGAGGCCGCCTGCTGCAAAAAGCTTGTAGTAAACGGCGGCAACGCGTTCTTTTTACGTGTCCCGCTTTTTACATTTTCAATGATAAACTTTGCGCCGGCTACATCGCTTAAAACCTTTTTTGCGTCTTCTTCTTTATCAAGCTGTGCTTTTTTGCCGCCCGGCCCATAGTATTTCGCCTCAAACTCTTTGCCGTTTTTATCAAGGTTAGCGCTAATCGTCCAAAATTCTACCGGATCAAACGCTTCTATTTCCTTTTCCCTATCTACAATTACCTTAACCGCAACGCTCTGCACACGCCCTGCCGAAAGGCCTTTGCGCACCTTGCGCCACAAAAGCGGGCTCAATTTGTAGCCCACCAGCCTGTCCAGCACGCGCCGTGCCTGCTGCGCGTCCACACGCTGCATATCAATTTTACGCGGCTGCTTAATCGCCGTCGTCACCGCGTCTTTTGTGATTTCATTGAACTCAATCCGGCATTCCTTGTCCCCATCCATATTCAGGATATTAGCAATATGCCAGGAAATCGCTTCCCCTTCCCTATCCGGGTCTGTTGCGAGGAATATCTTATTTGACTTCTTTGCTTGATCCTTCAGCTCTTTTATGAGCGGGGCTTTGCCACGGATTGTTGTATACTGCGGCTCGAAATTATGCTCGATATCAATTCCGATTTTGCTTTTCGGCAGATCGCAAAGATGCCCGTTTGACGCGCGCACCGCGTAATTCCTACCCAAAAACTTCTCTATTGTTTTCGCTTTTGCGGGCGACTCCACTATTACAAGATTCTTTTTGGGTGCCGCCTTCTTCTTAGTCGTTTTCTTTGCCGCTGCTTTTTTCTCTGTTGCTTTCTTTGCGGCTTTTTCTGTTGCCATAAACTCCTCCGTACCCGCACCTTTATTATAGTGCTTCATTCTATTATAACAAATAATGCCTGTACGGCTGTGAATTATTTGTTAATTTCATACAATCCGCCCGCGCAGGCAGAGACCAGCCCGTCGAGCTCCATTACTGTAAGCAGCATATTTAAATCCTTTATGCCAATCTCCAGCTCTTTTGCAATCTCGTCCGCCGTCATGCTTTCACGCATCAACAACGCATAAATTCTTGATTGATCCGCATCCATCCGACTTCCGAGCTGCTTTTCGCCTTCACTATGCGCCCCATCCTGTCGCGGGGTTATCTTCCACCCTTGGTCTCGCATAATCTCTCGTGCACTGTGCACCATAGGCGCACCGTTTTCCACAAGATACAAAGGCAATTTCGCCACGCTCGATTTTAAATCGCACTGCATCGCGTAAATATCTTTGCCCTTCGCAAGCGCAAAATCTACAGTGATACGCGCACCGCTCTTCTCTCCGCCTTCTCCTGCGATAAGTACGCGTGAAAGCCCCGCGATAATGCGGTTCCTCTGCGGAAAATTTGTTGTTGTCGGTTGCGTGCCCGGTTTAAACTCAGATACCACCGCACCATGCTCTATAATTTCGCTATATAATTTCACGTTCTCGGGCGGATATATGACGTCCACACCACACCCAAGCACTGCTACTGTCTTTCCTCCTGCGGCAAGCGCACCCTCATGGCACGCCGTGTCCACGCCCCTTGCCATTCCAGACACAATGACCACATCCTGGGCCGCAAGCTCCTGCGCCAAACCTCGCGCAAAGGTATAACCTTTTTTTGTCGGCCTCCTGCTGCCCACCATACCACACGACTGTTCCATCTGCGGCATAGTTCCTTTAAAATACAACACCGGGGGCGGGTTGTCAACATCTTCCAAAATTCGCGGGTAGCCCGAGCTAAGTCTTGTAAGCACTTTTATCCTGTTTTTTTCTATGCTTCCAAACAGGCTGTCCCAATAGGCTCTACTTGCCGCGGCGGCAAGATTTTCCTTTAATCGATCCCGCAGCTTCACCCGCCGGGGTATATCTTTATAATTCTCACAGGCCGTCTTGGCGTCTTCAAACACCTGTAGTATTTTATGAAAGGTTACACTGCCCATACCATCGATACTGGATAGCCAAACCCAATATGCTTCCTGCTCTGTCATAACCCGCTCCAGAATTTTCACTTCAAACTAGTTATTATATAACCTGCTGCAGAATAAACCTTCATTATTGTATACTGATATTTCTATTTTGTCTAATTATTATTATGCAACATGCCCAATAACTTGCATTCTTGCACCTACTATCCATCAATCCCCCAATAATTTAATATGCCGTTTATTTGAAATATATGCCTCAAAATAAATATACCCGAGTAGCTTTGGAGGTGAGTAAAATGGTATGCCCCGGCTGCAAAAAACCGCTTACAAAAAGTCAATTGCTTAAATCCAATATACGGGGCCTGGAGCGCGTCGATATTATCTATGATCTTCTGTGTCCATTTTGCAACAAAACCATAGGTCACACCTCCTGGGGACGCATGGTCTTTTTGGGAGGGACACAACCTGCACATGTGCAGCATAGCAAAGATCAACCATCTGCGTTTTTTGACAGCTCCGTGTTCTTTTCCACCGCTGCCACCCCTCTTTCCCATCCGCATCCCAATGAATCTCCACCCGGCGAACCGCTAGGCCAACGCCCCCCTCCGGCATCCTGAAACTCACAAAGCCAAGAGCATTGACACCATTATTCTGCAGTAAAATATCTTCCCCCTTAGATTTTTTTCATACCCGTCAACACACGCTAAACCACACAACGAAAATGAAATACTAACACTATCTGGAAAACATTCTCTTTGCCCAAAGGACGTCACGAGTGATTGTTTTTTAAACTTCTTCACGTAATCCCTGGATATATCCATCAAAGCAAAGCCAGGTTGTTGTGAAAACCCCGACTATATGCAAATTATTTTATTTCTCTCTGCGGCATTATTTCACCCGCGCCAATTTCACCAAATTACCTTCTAAGCCCATTGCCATTTCCCTTGTTTCCCCCATGATATCAAGATAGAAAAGATATTGATTTTGAAAATGTAGTATGATAATATAAGAAAGCAAGTTTTATATGCTAACGTGGCACAGATGGTAGCGCAGCTGATTCGTAATCAGCAGGTCGGGGGTTCGAGTCCCCCCGTTAGCTCCAGCGGGGAAGTCCCCGTAAACAAGTTCGCGCATCTACTATGATGCGCGTTTTTGTTTTGGTGCCCACGTCCAGTTGCAATCATCTCACCACTCATCTTATGGCTTCACAAATTCTTGTTTTTACAAAAGCTATCGGTATACTACAGGTCTTACCCCTCCGCATTTGTTGACACACAAGATTTATGTTGATAGAATGAAAAGAACGTATAACAGGAGGCTCAAACATGGATTCCAGATATATATCGATTGTCGCGCTTGCCTTAGGGGCGGTCAGCCTGATCCTTGCATTTGCATTGTTTTATTCCCCTCTTGCTCCGCTCATTATCGGCATTGTAGGCATTGTGCTGGGACATGTTGCCAATAAAATCGAAAAGAATCCCATCGCCACAACTGGCTTTATCCTATCCATCGTTGCCGTTGTCCTCAGTGCGATTTTCCTTTTTGTCACAATTCTGTTTGTTTCCTGTGCAAGCGAAGCCGCACTTGCGGAAATTTCGACAAATGGTACTATCGCCGACCTGTTCAAGGGACTGAAATAACCGGTAACCATCGTTTTTCACAGGAGAATCTATGCATCCATTTTTCACAATCTTGGGGACGCAAATCCCCGCCTATGGCACAATGCTGCTCCTTGCTTATTTCGCGGCATTAATCGTTGCGATTTTGCGTCATAAAACAAACGGGATGTCGCCCCTCGACGTCTTTGTCGCCATGATCCTTGCCGGAGCGGGCGCTTTTTTGGGCGGCAAACTTTTTGCGGTTATCCAAGGGCTTCCCCTTTTTTTCGAGTTGCAGGCAACCACAGGCTTAACCTTTTATAAATATTTCACAAGTCAGGCAGGTATGGTGTTTTACGGCGGCTTTATCGGCTGCATCCTGTTTATATTGCTGTTTTGCGTCATCTATAAAATCCCTGCGTGGAAAGTGCTCGACACGCTGCTCCCCTCTTTGCCGCTCGCACAGGCCATCGGGCGCGTGGGCTGTTTCCTCGCTGGATGCTGCTATGGCATCCCCTGTGAGCACGGTGTCTACTTTACCAATTCCATTGTGGCATATATCCCAAAAGACATCCCCTTGTTGCCTGTGCAGCTAATTGAGGCGGCATGTGTGCTCGGATTATTTATCGTTATGGTTTACTATGGTAAAAAAGCCCGCAAACCAGGAAAAGTTCTCAGCCTCTATTTGCTTGGTTACGGTGTTATCCGGTTTGTGTTGGAGTTTTTCCGTTACGACGCAATACGAGGTGTATATGGCGGGCTTTCCACGTCACAATGGATCAGCATTCTATTAATTGCCCTTGGCGTTTATTTTATCAGGTTTTACAAGCCGAAAGAAAAAAGCCCCCGCATTACACGCTAGGGCGTTGCATATCTATAGCAGAGCTTCTTGTCACTATCATTGAACATTCATCGTTCTTTTCGAAAATATTGATAATAGGTACATTTTAGATTGCCGTTGTACAATTTTCGCCGCTTATCCGCTTTTTTGCCATATTGCTTTTCAAAGCCATCACTGGAGCAAATAATAAAGATCACCGTATCCTGCAGCTTCCCAAACACCCTGCCCAAATCCTTGTATAGCTTTTCGACTTGTTTTTCTTCACCCATACGGACGGCATAAGGAGGATTTGTTATAATCGCCGCGGGGTTTGGCGGCTGCGAAAACCACACCGCGTCGCGCACCGAGAAGTCGATCCACTCGCCAACATCCATATTGTACGCATGTTCTTTTGCCAGGCGAATGCTCTTGGCGTCAATGTCACTGCCATAAATACGCATCTGCGGCTTTTTCACCCTGCTTTTCGCGTCTTCACGCGCCTCTTTAAAGGCACTATGGAACGCATTTGAATAGCTTTGCGCATCAAACCGTCGCTTGATACCCGGAGCCATGTCCGCCGCCTGCATTGCTGCTTCAATCGCAATCGTACCGCTGCCACACATCGGGTCATAAAACTCGCGGGAATGCCAACGTGCGATTCCAAGCAGTGCTGCCGCCAGCGTTTCCTTCAGCGGCGCCTGCACATTTTTCAGGCGGTATCCCCGCCGGTTCAGCCCCGCCCCACTTGTGTTGAGCGCCACTGTAACCTTGTTTTTATAGAGATTTACAAATAAGTGGAATACATTTCCATCTTCAGCAAAGCGTTCTTTTTTATATACCCGTTGCAAGGAGCGCACCACCGCTTTTTTCGCTATGGATTGCACGTCCGAAACACTCATCAACTCGGATTGCACCGCATTGGCATCCACCGGGAAGCGCGCGTCCGACGGTAAAAAATCCGCAAATGGAATTGATTTTATCTCTTCAAACAGTTGGTCAAAGGTTAGTGCCTCAAATTCTTTTAGCACCATGTAAACCCTGTCCGCCGTGCGCAGAAAGACATTTGCATACGCAATTCCTTGCTCATCAGCATCAAAATAAACACGAGCGTCCTGCGCCGCTACATTCTGGAATTCCATCTTTTTTAATTCTGCCGCCAACACACCCTCTATGCCAAATGCACATGACGCATAACACCTGTACTTCATACCACACTACACTTCCCGCCTTTGCCCAGCATTACTGCTTAAGCCTGGCTCGCCCCTAGCTGATTCATCACAAGCCCGTTGATACTGAGCTTAAATGTGCACCCCAAAAACGCCGCGCTATCCTCGCACATGCGCATACGGCTGAAATAAATCTCCATAAACTCCATGGGCGTCGCATATTCTTTCATGTGCATTTCCCACATAATTTCTTTTTTATCTTTATCCACTCGCACATGCGTTTCATATATAGAAAGATTTACACGGTCGTGGATATCCTCCAGCGAATAGCTGTCCTGCCGCACTCGCGCTTTGTAAGCATCCACCTTGTCCGCGATAATAAGCGCTGCCGAAATGTCGCTGACCGGGCGCCCAATCTCCTCATCATGCGAACCAACAGCAGCACAGATATCGCATACATCTTCAAAATCCATGCCCAGCCCCTGCAGTTCCTGAAACAATATGGCCGCGCCCGAAATCGAATGATACTTCCGATTGAACAAATTGCCCACATCGTGCACCCAGCCCGCTATTTTTGCCAGCTCCACCCGGTCATCCGGGTATCCCAGCCCGTTTAAAACCCTACCGGCAATCTTGGCAATATACTGCACATGGCGAATGCCGTGCTCCGTATAACCAATAATCCCAAGATTTTCATTTGCCTTGTTCACCAAATACATTATTTTTTCATTTTTTTTAATTTCTTCAAATGTTATTTTTGCCATGCCCGTTGCATTCCCCTATCCGTTCCGTTACTGTTCCACATCACTTTTTTCCGGTATCTGCTTCAGCTTTTCCACAAACCCGGCCGCCACCTGCTCATCCGCGCCAAAACGGCGGCTCACATCCCCAAGGTCTTCATCCACCCCGCTGTGCACCAGCGCAAGGTACAAGATTGCCGCCGCCAGCTCCTTTATGTGCTCCAGCATTTCCTCTGACGCACCATCGTCTATGTATTTTTGAATCACATTGAGCGTGTTTTTCATGACGCTCTCCGGATATGTCTGCTCTATAATATCGCTTAAGATACGAAACAGCTTTGTATAGTCCTCCGACAGGTCCTTGCCGTCAATCCCATAGGTGCCCACCTTCACTTCCACAACCTCGTCCCCAATATACGCCACATACGGTTCCTTTGCATTCATTCTTTTGAGTAGAATAAAGATATCATTTTTCACGTCGTCCGGCTGGTTTTTTTTCATGATAAACGTGCGCAAAATCTTTTCGGCCTTTGCGTCCGCAAACCCGGCAATCATCCCCGCAATGGCACGCTTTATGTTGTCGTCACCATATTCCAACCCCCAGAGCGTGGTATGCAAAAACTCCTCATCTTCTTTCCATTTCGCGGAAAATTCAGAGTCTTTCAGCTTTAGGCAATCGTTCAGGTATTTTATCTTTGCGCGCGCCGCTTCCGCCGGTACTTGATAAACATACCCTATTTCCTCAAAATCCTCAGGGTTCAGAATCACTCGGTTCACCATTTTGATATAATAATCCGCGATAACGCCCGGATAATCCAGCTTTTTCACATCCGCCAAAAGGGAGAGTGCCTCTTTGAACTTCTTTGTATTAAACAACGCCGCCGAAAGATAGAACAACACTTTCTCATCATACGGCGTCATATCTGCAAGGCTGCGCAGGCGGATGACCGCGTCCTCATGGCGCTTTAGCTCACAAAGGGAAATCGCCAGCTTATAGATATCCTCCAGTGCGGCCGGCGCAAGTTGCATCGCTTTTTCTATAAAAATATCTGATTCCGCCTTCCGTCCCTTGTCGTAAAGGAATACCGCCATATTACAGTTGGCATGAATATTATTTTTGTTTTTTGCCAGCACTTCACTGGTGATTTCAATCGCCCTATCAACTTCTTTTTTGCAATAATGGGCAAGCGCAAGATTATTCCTTGCATAAGCCATTTCATCGTCGCTCTCTTCTATGCTTTCCAGCACCTCAATCGCCGCATCATACTCCGCATTGTCAAGCAGCCGCTTTCCTTCATTCGCTTTCGCGTAGGCTTCGTCATCGTCCATCTCTTCCATGAGCTCCTGCATATCTCCCGCTTCTGCGTCAAAGTAAAGCAGGAAATCCTCTACCTCATCGCGGTACTCTCCATCCGGATCCACCTGCAAATACCGTTCAAAGCTTTCCCGCGCTTTGTCAATATCATTTAGCCCCATAAAATTACATCCCAGGCAAAAGAAACAATCCGCATCCACATTTTCCTGTTGCTCCATCGCCTCAAACAAGACACGGTTTGATTCTTCATACTTTCCCAGCTCTGTCAATATCTCCGCAAGGCACAACGAAAACTCATAATCGCCGGGGGATTTCTCCAGCGCCTTACGCATCACAGGTAGGGCATTAATATAATTGCCGTCGTCCATCAGGCGTTGCGCCCTTTTATAATAAAAATCCGCAGGTTGCTCAAAAGCAAGTATGTTGTTCTCTTTCATGCATCTGTTCCTTCGCTTTGCCGCGCATAACTGAGCAGCTTTCTCAGCTCATCGGCCGAAAATTCATAAACCTTATTGCAGAAATGGCAGGTAATCTGCGCGCCATTTTCTTTTTGTATCATATCTTCAATCTCTTCCTCACCAAGGGATACCACCACTTCCTCCAAACGCTCCTTGCTGCAATCACACTCAAACGCCGGCTTTTGCTCATCTAAAATTTTCACTTCCATGCCATTAAAAATCTTCTTGATGATATCCGGTACGCTTTCCTGCATCAGGTAGACCGCATAATTGGTGATTTCCCTAATCCGGCTTTCAACATCCGCCAGTGTTTTTTCGCTACATCCCGGCATAGGCGTAATGATAAGCCCACCTGCGTTTAAAACCGACATATCCGTTTCCAGCCAAGTATTCACATACACAATGGAAGGCTGTTGCTCGGAGAGCAAAAAATATTGTGCGACATCCTCGCCAATCTCTCCCGTCACCACGCGTGTTTTGCCGATAAACGGCTCCTTTAAGCCCATATCCTTGATCACTGTCACAAAGCCTTTTTTCCCTACCGCGCCGCCGATGTCAAACCCGCCTTTTTCGGCGGGCGGCATATCCACATCCGGATTGGCAAGATACGCTTTTATTTTCAAATCCGCTCCACCCGTCGCAATCACAGTTCCCGCCGGGCCTCCCCCGTTAATCATTAACGTCAGCCTGTCCTGCTTGTTTTTCAGCGTAGAACACATCATTGTCGCTGCTGCCATCGTCCTGCCCAATATAATTGTTCCAATCGGAAGCGTATTGTGAACCTGCCGCGCATACTCCGCCATTGCAGAAATATCGCACGCATATACGGCAGCTTCATTGTTCAGTAACGCTTTTACCAGAATATCGCTCATGTTGTCTCCTTCTTTTTCGCCACAAATTGTATCCGTTCCACATCCGCGTCCGGTTTTTCCTCTGTTAAAAAACCGAATACGCCCATCACGTCAAACCCGCTTTTTATAAGTGCTGCTTCCAGCTCATCCATCATCCATGCACGCTGCACATGCGTCTCTTCCAGCCTATGATAAACCTGCTCGTTTTTTATAAACAGTGTAATCTCCATTGTCACTCGTCTTCCAGCTTTATCGTAGCTGTTTTGCCAAAACACTGTCTGGGTGTCGCCATCGTCATAAAAAAACTCGTTACCCAAAAGAGTTTCCAGCTTGTATGCCGAACTGATATCAAACAAAAATACTCCATGTGGTTTCAGGTTTTGCTGCACTCTCGCAAAAAAACTCTCCAGCTTTTTTTTATCCAGCAGGTAGTTCACACCATCGCACGCACATACCGCGGCGTCGGCAGCGTTCTCTAACCACACTTTCGCCATGTCGGCACACACGAATTGTGGATTATACGCTGCAGCCCGCAGCTTTGCCCGCGCCACATCCAGCATCTCCGGGGAAACATCCGTGGCAACGAGGTCAAACCCTGCCTGTGCAAGCCCCAGCGTTATATTGCCCGTTCCGCAGGCATATTCCAGCACCTTGCCGTTTGGTACCCCATTTTTCTCCAATAACAATACTATATAATCTGCCCACTTCTTATAAGGCACATCATACATTAATTCGTCATATACCGATGCCAGCGCTTCGTATTGTTCCATTCCCTGCCCCTGCTATCTTTTGCCACCCTGTGCCGCCCATACATAGTACCATATTTCAAAGCGGAATTACAGACGGCACCAAAGAAATTCATGAGTTATTCAAATTTTGAAAGCACGTTAGCCGTCCATATCCTGTGCAAGGCAGGCTAAAAGGAAAACGGCAGGTTGATATCCCGCCGCTTTCCTTCTCTTAGTCCAGCCTCCGGAAAGCTACAGCTCTTTCCGAAGTGTAGGTTTCTTTTCGTTATTTCTTCCGCCTGCGTTCCATACGCGTTTTAGGTTGCTCGTTTTGCACGCGGCTTTCTTTGCCTTCCACTTTCGAACGTACAGGTTGCCGTTTCATATCCGCCGCCCCGCGCCTATATTCCCACGCAACAGCCATAGCACCCAGGCAAATTGTGATTACCAGAAGCCATTTCATCACGTCTGTATCGTCATCCGTTTGTGGCGATGTGGCACCAGAGCCAGTGCTGCTTCCTTCCACCGCAAACCAAACCTGAATCGTATGGTTCTCCCGCACATTTTCAAAGGTATAGGATGTCCTTGTTCCCGAAATCGTATTTCCATCTACCGCAACCCCACTCACTTCATAGCCCGCATTAGGAGTAAACGTAAAGATGTAATCCTCGCCTTCCTTAACCTTAATTTCTCCGCTTCCTGTGATCGACCCATTTTCGCCTGCTGTAGCTGTTATTACATAAGACTTCTGCTGCCATTGTGCATACAGTGTCACATCTGCCGTCATGGTAATCTGCACACCCGGCGCATAAGTCGTTCCCTCGCCATCCTCTTGCGTGCTCCAGTTCATGAACGTGGATCCGGGAATTGTCATCGTTCCCGGCTGCATCACCGTAGCCTGTTCATTTCTCAAATATTGCGTCGAGTCAGTCGGCAGTGTGCCTTCCATATCGCCATTCTTGTCATTCCCCACGTAGGTAATTTTAAACGACTCTTTTTCATAATTGATCTGCAGCGCCCCTGTAAACGAAAGCTTGCTCCCGCTGGGGTTATCCCATACAGACGCAAAATCAACCGTAGCTATGCCGGTATCCTGCGGCAGACTGGGCCAAACCATAAGCGGCGGATCCTGCGCGCTGTCATAGCTCGCACCAGATGGGCTCGGATTGGTAAGCGCGGCGTAATTGCCCGATGTATCCACAATCACATTTTCAAATTCAAACTTCTGTCCCGCGCCACGCGCTTTTACGTCCACCACTACCGATTGATTCTCTGCCGTAACCGTCATCGAATTTGTCGTCATAACAGCTTGCAGCGGTGCAAGCGAGCCCACGCCGTTATTGCTCATGTCCAGCGTCTTCAGCTTTGTGAATGTGCTGAGAAAATCAATGCTTGTAATCTCATTTCCAGAAATATCCAGTGTTTCCACCGTTGTCGCATGAAGGTTTTGCGCCACTTCATCTGTGATCCCATTGTTTTTCAGCGAGAGTTCTTTCAAATATGGGAAATTTGATGCGTTAAGCACACCAAGATTCGTGGAATTTGCGCCAAGTTTACAATTTTCAAGCGTCAATTCCACCAACGGCATATACGTCAAAGCGCCAATATTGCTGAGGTTACCCGTCGTAAACTTTATCGTCGCCACCGCAGTTAGGTAGTTTGTCCCGCTTATGCCGTCAATCGGGATGGGGTCGCCATTCGAATCATCTGCATTGCTCAGCATAACACACTTGTCCAGATCGGTTGCTTCGGCGCTGTCATAATCCACGCCGTTTGCATTGTCCGGCGCTGAAATCCCTTGAGGGTTACCACCGCTATAAAGTCTTTTTAACTCCTGGTTCACTGCCGCGCGGAACCCGCCCGTGCCAAACACATCATCCAACACGATGGAATAATTCGCCATAGTCGTCATGCCATCAGACTGTGCACCTATTGTGGCAGTCGCTTCTTCCGTTGCCACACCAGTTGAATCAGCCTCCCCCTCAGCAGGTACATCCGCATCCGAAGTTTCAGCCGGGATCTCCGCTGACTCATCCTGCCCCACGGTGCCAACTGTTAAATCCGGGGATTCCGCCTCCTGCTGCGTGGTTTGCGCCATAGACTGCAACGGTATCAAAACAAGTAGCAGCAAAGCCACCGCCACCCAAACCATTTTCAATTTTTTACGCATCCGTCGAAATTTCATCCTGTCCACCGTCCTCTACTGTTCAGTCATCCGTGTTTGTTAAACGCAATCATAGTATTTTTAGTTAAACATAAAATTGCGTATACCTAACCTATTTTAATTATTATCGTTATTATACACCAAAACATGCGTGTTTGCACTAATTTTTTGCATCACAAAAGGATTTGAGGTGTGTTAAGACAATGCCTGAATTGATGAAACCCCACCATATATCGATTCTTTTTCCAGCTTATCCGGCTTTGCTTTCTACATATTGTGGCTTAAAAATACATGTTATCAACATATTTTTCCATAAAAAACGGGTTGTTACCAAGCTCCGTATGCCCAGAAACATCTTTCACCGCAGCCGCTTTTTGCTGGAAGCTGTCATCCAGCAATACCAGCGACGCGCCTGCCGCCGCTGCGTTTCCCACGCTTTGTGTGGGCAAATCCGCTGGGATCAGCCCCACCGCCCGCGCGCTTTCCACATCCATAAAGTTGCCAAAACCACCCGCAATATAAACCTGCTTTATCTCTTCCTTGTCAATTCCCATTTCATGGATTAATGTTTCCACACCCGCAGATACCGCCGCCTTGGCCGTTTGCACTTCTCGAATGTCTTTTTGTGTAACTATTATCTCGTCCGCAATCTTTAATGCCGGTTCCCCGTCTACTTCTGTAATGAAGCGGTTTTCTTCCTCTGCAATCCTGCCTGTTTCATCAATCGCCCCCGCCTTCACAAAAACGGCGATTGCGTCCAGCAGCCCCGAGCCGCAAATGCCGCGCGCCGGCTCGCCACCAATTGTTTCCACCTCCAACCGGCCACGCATGGTATACACCTTGTTGATTGCGCCCTTCACACCCGCCATTCCGCAGGAGATATGCGCACCTTCAAACGCCGGGCCTGCCGCTGTTGAGGAAGAAAGTATCCTTTCCTTATTCCCCAGGGCAACCTCACCGTTGGTGCCGATATCCATCAAAAGAAGATACTCCTTTGAATCTGCAAACCCACATGCCAGCATATCTGTTGTAATATCTCCCCCCACAAAGGAAGAAATGCAGGGGGGCAGGTAAATGCCTGTTTCCAGTTCAATCCCGATTTCCTTTGCGCGAATCGTCTCCCCAAAATAGGACAACGGCTCAAAAGGCAGCACACCCATAGAGACGGGCGAAAGGTTACAAAGCAGATGCAACATTGTGGTATTGGCGGTTATCACACAATCAACAATATCGGTTTGCAACACCCCCGCCGCAGCGCACGCCTTGCCAATCATCTCGTTCAATTGCTTTGTAATTGCTTCATGCATAAGTGAAAGGCCTTTGGGGTCGTCTCCGCAAAACTTGATGCGGGAGATCACATCCAACCCAAAGGACGTCTGGCTGTTTATCTCACTCTGCACGGCAAGCACCTTGGAATCCCGCAAGGAATACACATAAAGTACAACTGTTGTTGTGCCAATATCTACCACAATGCCATACCCGTTTTTATCGCAAGAATGTGCAGGCAGGGCTATGTCTGTCATAATGCTCATTTTTTCGTTTGTTTTTACAGCCTCACGATTACCCGTAGCATATTTGACACATGACGGATAAGGACATTTGCCAAATAAGCATTCCCCTTTGCAGACCTCTTTTTGCATATGAACACCATTTCCTTCCATACCTGATCTCTTTTTTAATAGTCCAGGTTTAATTTTTCAATTGGCAATAAACTTTTCCCAACAGTTTGCAGTATTCGTATTTTCGATGTAAAACAATAATATTATGAAACAAACCCAGCAAAAATTCTTGTACTTATCCGCACAAAACAGCCCTTTTTTATAATTCATAGATTATTCATACTTCATTCACGGTTTATTAAAAACCCTACGTTATAATAAAAAACATAAACAAGGTAATAACAGCTGTCAAACAGCGTTATTTACATAGAATATACTTCCAACCCCTGGGAAAACCGCTGGACAACCGGCGGTTTTACCTTTTCTGGCAGCTTTTGGGGTTATTCCCGCCCTTCATGCGGCAGGTCTGGGTTGATATGTACAATCACATCCTCAATCTCCATCCTGTTTTGCAGCAACTCGTTTTCCACCATTTTTGCAATGCCATGGCTTTGAAGTACTTTCAGATCCCGGTTTACAGAAATCTTAACAATCAGGATATACTTCGCGCCCACCGGTTTTGCGACCACACTGTCGATGTGATCCACCCCATCCACCCGAAGAATTTCGTTTTTGTACTCCTCTAAAACGTCCTTATCCGCATTCGAGTCCATCAGCACGTTACTCGCGTCCTTAACAATGCGGAATCCGTTATACGCAATCCAAACAGAGATTACAATACCCACAGCGCCATCCACCCAAAACACCCCCGCAAGGCTCAGCAAAATCGCGGCAAGCGTGCCTGCTGTCACAAATATATCGTTGCGGTGATCCTGCGCGTTGGCGTGAATAAGCAGGCTGTCAAATTTTTCCCCTTTCCTGCGGCAGTAAACAAACAAAATAAGCTTGGCAGCAATCGTTATTATTGCCGCTGCCACAAGCCAGCCGGAAAACTCCAGCCGCTCTTGTGCTGCAAGCGCGCCCGCAGCGCCCAGCGCAGTATAAACAGCCATGGCAATCATGGAAAATCCAATGATCATGGAAGCAATATACTCGGCTTTGCCATGCCCCCAAACATGATCTTCATCGCTTGGTTTGGCGGCATACGCACTGCCCAGCAACGTGACCACAGACGCAAAAACATCGCCCATGCTGTTGAAGCCATCCGCAATCATTGCCTGGCTGCCCGCGGAATACCCCACCACCAGCTTGAACGCCAACAACAAAATATTGATGGCAATGCCCAGCATCGCCACTTTTTTCGCCGCTTGGAACCTATCTTCAGTTTTAAGTGCCATGCTGTTTTGTTCTTTCATTTCTCCCCTTGCGCCACAGGCTTTGCCTCTCCGCGTTTTACGAACAACATTAAAACAAACGCGATGGCAAAAGCAACCGCCGAATACAAGAATAACACTTGATAGCTGTTTACAGTGTCACGGATGGCGCCAAAAAGAATGGGGCTGATAACCGATGCGGAAAAGGACGCGATATAATAAAACCCGGTGTAAAGCCCGGTTGTCTTTTCTGTTCCCATATCCACCACCATCGGATAGGAATTGGTGGCGACAGTAGACCAGCAAATGCCCGCAAGGATAAGCAACACCCAAAACATCGGCACGCTGGTTGTGAAATACATAATAACAAAGAGTATGATTACGCCGATAAGCGCAGCCATAATTGTACGCTTCCTGCCAAATTTTGTACCCAGGATTCCGGCTGGGATGGCAAACACCATATACATCAACGAAAATGCCCCCAGCATAATAGAGGAATCACCTGCGGAAAGCGCTTCGCCGTTTGCATTCACAAGGGTATTGGTCGCAAACAACGAGAAGAATGTCTCCACAGCACTATACGCGATAAACCAAAACAGTATGGCAAGCAGAATCGCCATCAGGCTCTTCATAATTGCCGAACGCTGCTCCTTTGGCAATTGGCGAAAGGACATCTTATCTTCTTTTTCCACTGCCGAGCGCTGCTCTAACGGCGGCTCCTTCACAGTCAGCCGTAATATGATGAGCGCGGCTATCATGATAATTGCGGTGAAAATAAAGGGAAGGCTCATGCCGCCCGCGTTATACAGCATGCCGCCCAGCACAAAGATAATCAATGTGCCCAGGCCGCCCATCAGGTTTATCACACCATTGGCCTTGCTGCGCAGCGGGGATGGCGTAAGGTCGGGCATCAGTGCAACCACAGGCGCACGCCAGGTAGACATCACAAAATTGAAAATAATCACCACCACCATAGTCGTGAGCAATGTGGGCGTGAAGGGAATCAAAACAAGCAGCACCGCACAAATTGGTATTCCCAGCATAACAAACGGCATCCGCCGCCCGCGCGGAGACTTGCTCCTGTCCGAAATGCTGCCGAAGATTGGCTGGAACACCACGCCAAATATGTTGTCAATCGTCATGATGACGCCAATAAAGAGCGTGCTGCTAAGATAACCCTCCAATATGATTGGAACGTAGTTGTTATAAACCGCCCAGGCGATAGAGGTCGCCAAAAAACCAAACCCAATCAGGAACGTCTTTTTATAATCCAATTTCATATGATCCCTCCATATTGTGTCAAACACGGAAACAGGAAAAACTGTCCCTTTGTCTTTATTATAATCCAGCACACCCGCATTTTCAATGAAAGTGCTTTCGATAGTCCATTCTTCGCCTTTCCTGTATTCTCTATTTATATGCAGTTTTTCCCTATGCAAAACAAAAACCGTGCATACCACAGCGGCACACACGGTTTGTTTTTTATTGATTATCTGTTAATCGTTACCCCCAAACCCACCAAACAGGTTTGAGAAGAAATCACCCACGCCCTTGAAGAAATCACCCACGTTTTTGAAGAAGCCCTGCACACCCTGCCCAGCTTCCGCCAGCTTGAGGAATGTGTCCGGATCAATATCAAGCTCATTCATCTGCTTGATCAGGCTCAGAATCTGTCCTATTTGCTCTTCTGTGAGCGTCGCGTCATACTCTGCCGCCGTATCGCGGATAAGCTGGCGGATTTCATCATCCGTCATGCCCTTTGTCTGCGCCAGCTTCGCTTTCAGTTCGTTCATAAACTCCGGCGAAGCGTCGCCCAGCACCTCTTGCAGGTCACTGGTGATAACCAGCTCTTCCGTTGCGACAGATTTTGTCGTTTCATCCAGCAACTCGCCAGTAATATCCTCATACGCCTTATAGATGCCTGTGAGCGCGCCCGTGCCGGATACCGGCTTATAAGCGGCAACAATCACCTTTGCGTCCGTGATGCCCGCTGTCGCAAGCGCATTTTTGTACATTTCGTTCGTACACCAGTTGATATTAAAGGTTTCCAGCTCTATGCCGCCGCTGTCCCGCACCTCTATATACGCACAGGAAAGTGCAACATTGCCGATCTTTTGTTCAGGCGCAATCCCTTCCAGGTATTTACGCTCTTCAGCATTCGTTACCTGAAGTTCTGTCACCTCACCCCGGTTGATGCGGAAAAATTCATATACGGTGCCAATCTGCTCTTCTGTATTATCTACGCCGATTGTCACACGCGAATCTCCCGATGCCGCAAGCGCGGGCGTCGCGGCAAACGCCATAACACAACACACCGCCAACAGAATAGAAATAAACTTTTTTTTCATTGTTCCTAATTCCCTTTCAACAAATTCGTGTCAAGTATATCATCAAAAGTTACAAAATTCAAATATTTACGAAACATTTATGAAATATTTAAGATTTTGCTGCTTTCAATCTATTATATGGACGCACGCAACACATGGAATGTTCCATTTTTGCGTATTTCCCTGTTACATATTCCCTTTTATCGCAAAAAGATCAACCCTGTAGCTTGCAAAACAAAAATTATATATAATTTGTTTGACCATAGCTCCAGCTAAAAACACATGGACAAATAAAGCTTGACTAAACATAAAAAAACACAATGTCTCAACTGGCATAGTCAGCCGCAAACACAGATAACTACACTAAGCTAACGCTAGTGTAAAAAGCTTTCCACTTGCTGCATAAAGCTTCACACGCTACTTCGCAGCCTGGAGTTGAAACTCGCTTTCCTCTTTCTCAATCAAGTTACTCGTCTTTAAATATGAGCTTTTTGCCACCAACAAATTATGCAATTCCACATCCAGGCCATCCAATAAATCTTTCATCGCTTCCAAATCGTTTTCCAGCACATTCTTTTCTTCTTCAGTAAACTCGACGCTCCTGTATGCAAGTATTTGCGTCAGCAGCCTATATTCGTTTACCAATGGCCTTTTTTCATTCTCACAAGTTGTAATCTGATTTTCCAACCCACAAATAATCCCGTCGTATTTTTTTAACAATTCCTGACGAATATTTGACATTTGAATCACTTCCTTTGTTTTTCAATCAACAGTGCGCACAACAAAACCGCAAGGCTTAAGCTTTAACCTTACCAGATGGATCTCTGATTTCACCAATAAAATAATCAGGCCGCTTTCCACCCTCCGACCTCTTGGGCCAACTAGAATTTTCTGCGTTTCCTAAAAAAAGAACCCACCCTTTGCAACTTTACCCTGAAGTGCCATATGCGCGCACTATTTTTTATTTATACTTATTTTATAAACAAATATACCGCCGGCAAACAGATTGAAGCACACAAGCCAACAAAGATTTCTACCGTCTCTTGTTATATTTCACAAAAAACCGTTAAACTATAAGCCGATGATAAAAAAACGCCTGCGGTATGCAGACGTTTTTTCTTTTCTCACCATTTGCCAAGCTCTGCCGCCGTGAGCGATAGGCCCGTTTCTTTACAGCCTTGCTCTGTATACCTGCCCTGTCCCTTGGCTGGGCGGGTGGAATCATAAAACAAAAATGGAACTGGTTCCCCGCCATGAGCGCCGGTATCCGAAAACGTAAAATGATCTGACGAAAGCTTGAGTGTATATTCCCCCTTCAAGCCCGCAAGGAACCCCGGCAAAAACACCTTGTCAAACGCGGCGACCGCCTGTGCTTTTTCCACCGGCATCAATTCATGGCTGAGGTCATCCGGTTCTTGAATATGCACATAAATATTTTCATAGTCCCGTACCGCTTTTAATGATTTTTCCAGCTTCCTCTCCAAAAAATCCTCAAAGCTGCGCCCTTCCCGCTTTGTACCGATATTAGGAATTCCTGATATTTTTGTGATCCCATCCATCAAAAGCGTTTCAGAAAGCGCCACACGCCCTGCCGTATCGCCTTTGATATCCGGCATAATAGACGCGCCCCAAAACCAAAGCCCGTTTGCGTCAATGCCTTTATCCTGTAAAAATTCATAGGAACGCCGCATCAAGTCAAAAAACGGCGCCTGCTTGCCTTCTGTTTTAATATACTGTGCTATTGGCTGCGCGATGATATCATGCGCCGGCATAAAGTCAACCGGATAGAGCTTTTTTCCGCCTTTCACAACAAGTATGTTGCGGAAGGAACCGCAATAATGCAGCTCGTAACCGTCCCCAAATACTTCTTTTGCCAATGCTTTTGCCACCGGCTCCGCTTTTTCCGTAGCAATTTCATAGGCGCTGTAGCTTTTTATTTTGCTGTCTTCAAAGCTGCCACCCTCAAACGTAACCATATTGGCACGGATGTACAAATCATTTTCATCAATGGGCATCTCCAGCCCCGCCGCCTCTATCACGGCACGCCCGCGGTAAGTATGCGGGTCAAATCCAAGCAGGCTCAAATTTGCCACAGCGCTGCCAATCTCCAGCCCATCGGGTATTGTTTTCACAACCCCGCCCCTTGACTTTTGGAACAACGTGTCCAGGTTTGGCGTATGGGCATATTCCAGAGGCGTTTTACCGCCCAACTTCTCATTGGGACGGTCTGCCACACCGTCCAGCACAATTGTAATTTTTTTCATGTCCATTCCTCTTTTCGACTCTTCCGTTGTTATTATTATACTCTTTTACGCCGCTTTTCTCAAGCTATCCCGGATTGACGATAATTTTAAATATTGGTATCATGAATACAAATATTACAATTTTGGGGTGAATGGTTATGGAGCAATATAGACTGGG
The DNA here is from genome assembly GCA_030266015.1 of Christensenellaceae bacterium OttesenSCG-928-K19. Taxonomy (GTDB): domain Bacteria; phylum Bacillota; class Clostridia; order Christensenellales; family Christensenellaceae; genus UBA5399. The sequence continues at coordinate 26,954 of JAJDHD010000024.1, forward strand.
TAAAACAGGCCTGATGGCGAGCGAACTGTGCTTTGGTTGCCTGCCTATCCAACGCACGGACAAAAATGAAGCAACACGTATTTTGCGCAAGGCATGTGACAACGGCATTAACCTGTTTGACACCGCCCGAGGGTATACTGATTCCGAAGAAAAAGTGGGCGCAGCTCTAAGCGGGGTGCGTAAAGATATTATACTCGCCTCCAAGGTAACGGGCGCGGTGAATGGCAGGCAGGTAACAGAATATATCGACGACAGCCTCCGCACGTTGAAAACGGACTATATTGACGTGATGCAGCTTCACAACCCCAAACCCGTCATGCCGCAAAAGGACGGGGACGACGGGATGTATGACGCGATGCTAAAAGCAAAGGAGCAAGGGAAAATCAGATGGATCGGCATCTCTACCCACAGCGTCGATATGGCAGAGGAAATATTGGATAGCGACCTTTATGATACACTGCAATTCCCTTTTAGCTATCTTGCCACGCCAAGGGAAATTGCTATTATGAAGCGCTGTGCGGAAAAAGACATAGGCTTTTTCGCCATGAAAGCGCTTGCGGGCGGCGTACTTAACAACCCTGCTGCCGTTTACTGGTTTTGCAGGCAGCATAAGGAAACCGTCCGTCCGCTGCTTGGCATCCAGCATATGCATGAGCTCGATGATTTCCTTTCGTTAGTAAAACACCCTCCTCGCGAGGAAGAAATCTTGCCTGTCATAGAAAAGGATCAAAAGGAACTAGCTGGCGAGTTCTGCCGGGGATGTGGTTATTGCCTGCCCTGCCCCGCTAATATCGACATCCCAATTTTGTGCCGTATGTACCAGCTTCTTCGGCGCGCCCCATTGGATGTGTACCTTGACCAGCCGTGGTATGACAAAATGCAGCAGACAAAAAACTGTACCGGTTGCGGCAAGTGCAACGAGCGGTGTCCTTATGACCTGAACCCACAGCACAGGCTACCCGAGCAATATGACGATTTCATGCAAATGCATACAGCATATTTTGCAGATAAAAATAAGTAAGCTATAGCGGATCTTTTTATCACGCTATCTTCATAGGTAGAAACAAAACATCGATACACGACAAAAAACCGCGGTTTCTAAAGATAAAGCCGCGGTTTTTGTAATTCCAAGCAAGATTTTTCCGTTAAGTACTATTGAATGATATATGTTCCCGTCACGCTTGCGGACACCTCTATTTCGCCTGGCGCCACCGGCGTACTTGCGCTGCCCGCGCCCGGTACTGCGTCCATTGCCATTTCCTCCATCATTGGATAATAGCTGCTTGAACCGCCTTCTTCAATGGACCGTGGCTTTACAATCTCATAACCGCCGGAATCTGCAACAGCCTTTGCCTTGGCGTCTATGGACTGCATGGCCTTGCCCAGCGCCTCAATATACACCGAATCCCTGTCGGCCAGGTCAAACGAAAGTGAATAGGTGGAGTTTGCGCCCGCGGCAGCGGCAGCGTCTATCACTGCACCCACCTTGTCAATATCACGAATCGTCACTTTATAGGTATTATCCATGATCGTGTTGTCAGGATTTTCATAATCCTGATAAATACTGACATTAGACGTTTCGATGTCTTCCTCTGCCACACCTGCCTGCTTAATTGCACCTATAAGCCCATCCGCAATTTGCGCATTTGCCTGCTGCGCTTCTTCCGCATCCGCCCCGGATGTCTGAACGCCAATATAAACATACGCAATATCCGGCGCTACCTTCACTGTTTCTGTCGCGTTTACCGTGAGTGTGCTTTCCGTCTGCGCCTGTTGCTCGGACGGCTGCTCTGCCTGGACTACCTGGGGTGTTTGCGCCGTCCCCTGGTCGCAGCCAATCAATGCCATCGCAAATACACCTACCAGCACCACAAGAAGTATTGTCTTTTTCATTTTTTCTATTCCTCCCAAAAAGTTGCTCCTGCCCATTAGATTAATAAGCAGTGCCGTTTGTTCCCAAACACCTATGCTAATAACAACCCTGCGCCGTTATTAAATATTACAAGTATATCAATTTTTTTATCACTATATGATTTTATTAAAAAACACCCCGCCCGGAGTGCCTTTATAATATCTTTTTTGTGATCAGAAGCTCCCGCAATTTTTCCCTTGCGCGGGAGATACGCGATTTTACCGTTCCGACTGAGATTTTCATGATTTCCGCAATTTCCTCGTATTTCATGCCCTCCACGTCTTTTAAAACGATAATCGGAATATATTTTTCCGGCAACATGCGGATGCAGCTTTTGATGCCCGCCCCCAGTTCATTATTAAGCGCTTCTTTATCCGGATTACCGTCCCTGCTTGTAATCACATTCTCAAAATCATCTATTTGCGCGTTCGCTTTTTTCTTACGCAAAATATCCAAGCAGGTATTTGCCGTCACCCGGTACATCCAGGTGGAAAACGCCGACTGGAAAGAAAACTTTTTAAGATTGCCGTACATTTTTATAATCGCATCCTGTGCCGCGTCCTGCGCGTCATGGTCGTTCCTCATAAATTTATACGCAATATTATATATTTTTTTTTCATAAGCGCTTATGAGTTCATCAAACGCCTGCACATTCCCATTTTGAGCACTTTTAATGAGTTCCGTTTCTTGCATTCTCAACCTTTCAAGAAAACATCATATTAAATCAGTATATATTATAGAGTAAAACCCCTGAAATTCCAATAAAACTTTTGATTTACCTGTAGTTATCATAAAGAATTTACGGGTTGTTTACAATTTTTATTAACAGGATATGCTATCAGATGAAGATATCCACTTACTGCTGGAGGCAATAGAAAAAAACAATGAACTTTTAGGCGAACGGCTCAGTGTGCCAAGCAGCCTTTTAGGTGAACTGGGCAATTGCTGTTAATACGTTTTTTTGATAATAAGCTATGCAAACATTATCACTTGATAAACATAAAACACTCCCCTCTGTATTACGGGGAGTGTTTGTTTGCGTCACTCTTTTGCCTGTTCATCCTGTTGTATGTCTATTGCTGGCGGCTCCGCTGCCGTTTGTATTTCTACCGGCGCATCATCCCCGGCACCATCCGCCTTCTTGCCCAGGAAATCGGGCAGCTGCATACCCGCCATCTCAAACATCTCCTGCATGGGCGGAATGCTCTTTAGCAGGCCGGACAGGAAGTTTGCCGTCCCTGTCTTGCCGTCCTTGCCGTTTCCACCGCCATCCCAGACTGTGATCTTGTCAATGTTAAGGTCGCGAATCGCATCCACCTGCACACGCATCAGGTCTTCCATCTTGTCCGCCAACATCAGCATCAGCGCGTCCTTTGCGCTGCCGCCTGCCGCATCCACAATTTCCTGGAAGCCAGAAGCCTGTTTTGTCAGTATTTCCTGCGTACCACGTGCTTCCGCCTCCATCTTTGCATAGATAGCATCCGCTTCACCGGCAGCCTGCCTGCGGGTTTTTTCCGCCTCCGCTTCCGCCGCCAGCTCTATTTCACGTTTCCTGATTTCAGCTTTTACAATAACATCAGCTTCTAACGCAGCCTGCTCACGCGAGAACCTTACCTGCTCGGCTTCACGCTCTGCCGCATAGGCTTCTTCCAAAGCCTTTGCCGCCTGGACTTTTTCAGCCGCCACGGCAAGCCGCATAGACTCAGCCTCTTTTTCACGCTTTAACGCCTCTGACTGGGCAATTTGTATCTGCGCCAGGTTTTCACCTTTGATTGCGTCCGAATTCGCGGTTGATACCTGCACACGTTGATCCATCTGCGCCTGTGCCTCACCAATCGAACCGTCGCGCACTTTTTCCGCGACAGACTTTTTCGCGTCATTGATCGCCTTTGCCGCCGCTTCTTTACCAAGTGCCGTAATGTATCCGGATTCATCCGTAATATCTGTAACGTTTACGTTAATCAGCCGCAGGCCAATTTTCTTAAGCTCGGATTCCACATTGTGGGAAACGGCTTCCAGGAATTTGTCACGGTCTGTATTGATTTCTTCTATGTCCATTGTCGCGATTACAAGACGCAACTGGCCAAAAATCACATCCTTTGCAAGATCCTGAATCTCCACCTGCTTCAGCCCAAGCAACCGCTCCGCCGCGTTTTGCATAATCCCCTGCTCCGTCGAAATACCTACAGTGAAAATCGAGGGTACATCGATACGAATGTTCTGGCGGGAAAGTGCATTACGCAAATCCACCTGGATGGAGATTGGCGTTAGGTCCAGGTATTGATAGGCCTGGATGACCGGCCAGATAAATGCCGCGCCACCGTGGATACAACGCGACGTGCGGTTTGTACCATCGCTGTTTTGCCCCACTTTACCATAAATAACCATAATTTTATCTGAAGGGCATTTCCGATACCTTGTCAGAAAAACCAACAATAGTATAAATAATATAATTACAATGACCACAATCAGGATTAATGTTTCAAGACTCATGCTTGTTACCCCCTTTTTTCTGTTATTTCTTTCTTACAATAAGCGAGTTCCCATTGGAAATGCCAACCACTGTCACTTCCGCTCCGGTTTTGATCGATTCTTCCTCATCCGTTACAGCCTCCAGCTCCATCAGTTGTTCCTGTATCACAATGTGCACTTTGCCGTACCTTTCACGTTTTGCCGGTATATTCATATATACTGTGCCGGATTTTCCCAGCGCATTGCGGATATCCATGGACCCGTCCTGCTGTAGCCGCAGCATCGCACGGAAGAGCAGCGCAACAAGATACATTGCCACAGCGCCAAAAACAATCGCCAGACCAACGCTTGCAGGTGCCGGAAGACCCGCCTTCAGCATTACAAGTCCCGACCAGCCAAATACCGCAAAGAATGTGATGATGCCCTGCATTGTGAAGATATGCAGCCCCGACCCCGAAGGCACTTCCGTGTTGGTTTCTACCACAAACCCGCCGTCCGGCGCGCTATCCGACGGCCCATACCAGTCGCCCGCATGCACGTCGATGTCAATATCCACATCCGGCATGTCAATGCTAATCTCTTCGCTTATACCACCGGGCGCATCACCAAAATCAGCATCGGCGTCAAACCCGCCGCCCGCATCAGCGTCAGCATCTATGCCGCCTGCATCCGTGTCACTGCCAAATCCGATGATCAATAAGATCACCTGCACAACAAGGAGCACAGTCGACGCAATGCCGACCACCGCAAATATTTGCTCCACCAGGCTCATTGCTTCCCACCAGGCTACCATTTCGTGTCACTCCCTTCGCTACATTTTCTGTTCGATTCCTACCAGAAAAAGCTCCGCGCGTTTTTTTACTCTGGCCGAAATAAACGCAAGAACCATTACCTTAATAACCTCTTTCAGCCTCTCGCTCACATCAGCGCTCAAATTTTTCTTTTGCACTTCCTCCGATATTATCTCGTCCACATTTGTCTGCTCCCGTATTGCGTCTTTGGGCACAGCAGCCATTACGCTTGAAAATGTAGTGTAAATCATGATATCATCGGCTTCTCCCTCACTTCTGTACACATAACGCAGCATAGCAATAATACGCTCAATCTGCAAAATGTCCTTCAGCATGTTGATTAGTGCAATCCTGCAAAACTGGCGGCAATCATATTTCTTATGCACAGGAGGCGAAATAAACTTCCGCTTTACCCAATTCTGCACCGTGTGTGGCTCCAGCCCGGTTAGCTGCACCACCTGGGAGAGTACCAGCCCACCCATCGCAAATGCGGAATCTAAAAACCCCTGTGCCGTATTATTTTCATTGACTTCCACCGTTGTTCCAGGTAAATAATCCATTTATTCAATACCCGCCTTATACTATTTCCCCTCAAAAAAGCATTTCGCATTTTTTGATCCGCGCTATGACACAGGCTGCATAACTCTTTTGAGCACCACGCAGTAGGAAATTTGTTTCATACCAGTCCCGGATAAAACCGGCTCACTATCTGTTTTTCGCTGTTCTATCAGTAACCAGTATCATGATTATTTACTTTTATTTCACCTTTATGGTGTTTTGATTATATCACATGGTCACAAGACCGTCAAGTGTTATAAAAAAAGAGCCGCAGCCTAATTTTGCCAACTATGTTCCCCACTGTCAATCTTTATATTGCTCGTAAATCTCATCCAGTTTATCCGCCATCATTTTACAACTCTCCACCAGCACAGGAGAAAACATACCAAAGTCGCCGCGTTCAATTGAACCAAGCGCCTCCTCATGTGTGTATTTGCGGCCTGTCTGCACGCCGCTGCGCAACGAATCATAGGTATCCGCAACCCCGACCACCTGTGCGCTAATGGGTATTTCATCCCCCACCATCTTTTCCGGATAGCCCGAGCCATCCCAGCGCTCATGGTGATATCGGCAAATCTCTAGAGCCATATCAATGTATTCTCTATTTTCAAGCGTATTCATGGATTCAATGATCTGGCACCCACGGCTGGTGTGCGCCTCTAGTGTCCGGCGCTCCTCGTCTGTCAGCTGGATTGTTTTGCCAATCAAGTTTTCCGGAATAACAAGCTGCCCAATATCGTGCAATATAGACGAGGCAGAGATGAGCTCTATCTTCTGTGGTGTAAGTCCATATTTTTCATCACAATAATCATAAATAAAATTCAATACTTCACGCGTATACGCACGAACCCGCTGCGTCGAGCGCCTTGTATCGCTGTTTTTTACCTGCATCACATTCACCAGCACATCTATAACAAATTCCGTAATACCACGAAATTTTTCAGTTTGTTCACTGATGATCCGCTCCAAGCTCCGCTTATAGCGGAACAACTCTATCACATTGCGCACACGCTGCTTTACAATATTTGGATTAAACGGCTTTATGATAAAATCACTCGCTCCCCGCTTTAGGCACTCTATCTCCGCCGCCTCTGATTCGGAAGCGGAAATCATCACAACGGGAATATCGTTCAAGTAACGGTTAAAATGCATAAAATCAAGCACATCATATCCGTCTTTTTCGGGCATAACAATATCAAGCAGGACAATGGCAAATTCCTGGTAGTGCTCACCAATCAAGGTCATCGCCTCTTCGCCGTTTGCTGCTTCCATAATGCCATAATCGTTAGAAAAGAGGTCCGCCAGCATCATCCGGTTGATTTCAACATCATCTACAATCAAAACGATATTGTTTTTCACACATTTGCTCCTCTTTTATTAATTACTGACATTTTAACACACCTTTTTCCAAAACACACTACAAATATATAGCGATTTACACGGGATTATTTGAGTTAAACGATTTGTTTTATTTCTTTTTCTATTTTGTGATAGCATTCTTTAAGACGCTCCAGTCCCTCCGGTTGCCGTCCCTCCTTCAATTCCCGTTCCACTGCCAGGCTCAACGCCTGTAATTCATTCATACCAAGGTTTCCGCTGACCCCTTTTAGCGCATGTGCCTTTACCCCGGCTTCCTGCAGGTTATCATTTTGGATACACGCAACCATATCAGGATAATTTTTATCCTGTAAGAACTTCCCCAGCAACTTTACATAGAGGTCTTCATTTCCCATCACGCGCCCAATCCCCTGCGCAACGTCTATACCGGCCTGCTCCAGCCGCTCTTGATCTTGCTTATTCATCTTTTCCTCCCTTTTTCGCCAACAACTCTTCCAATATCGAAAGCACCTCCTTGGGGTCGATTGGTTTTGCAATATGCGCATTCATACCGCTGCTAATGGATTCATTTATACTTTCATGTGAAGCATTCGCCGTCATCGCCACAACCGGAACCGTGCCCGCATCCCCTTTTGACGAAGCACGAATAGCGCGGGTTGCTTCCAGCCCGTCCATCACCGGCATATGCACATCCATTAAAATAATATCATAGTAATGCTCCGGCTTTTCTTCAAAAAGAATGACTGCTTCTTTCCCATTTACCGCCTGTTCCGCCTCAAACCCAACCGTCGTTAAAAGAGCGTCCGATATCTCCATATTGATGTCGTTATCTTCCACAATCAATATTCGTTTGCCGCTAAAGTCAAACTCGTCCATCTCTTTTGACCGACGTTCATGGCGCTCCAGCTCTGCCGCCTGAATCCCCATTTTTATGTCAAAGCTGAATTCGCTGCCCTCACCCTCCTCGCTTATTACGGTAATATCACCGCCAAGCTGCGATGCCAGGCTTTTGCTGATTGCCAAGCCAAGGCCCGCTCCCCGGAATCTGCTGACCGGCGGCTTGCCCTCCTGCTCAAAGGGCACAAAAATCTTTTCTATAAAATCTGCCGCAATGCCAATCCCGTCGTCGCGCACCGTAAATCTTGTAAAAACGGTATCCTCGGACAAATCATGCTGCCTGATGAAGAACGTGATATTGCCGCCTTTTCCTGTAAACTTAACGGCATTTGTCAAAAAGTTTAACACAATCTGCCGTATGCTCGTTTCGTCTCCAATCAGGTTGGGCTGCATCATATCTTCACGCACCACATTAAAATGCAGCTCTTGCTCCGTCGCACGCGAGTAAATGATAGAGGTGATATCATCAATCATTTTTCCTAAGTCAAACGGTTTACGTTCCAACTTCATATTACCGGCTTCCAGGCGCGAGATATCCAGCACATCATTTACCAGATCCAGCAAGTGCCGCGCCGCGATATCAATTTTCTCTAGGCAATCTCTTGTTTTTTCCTCGTCCCCAACAGACATTTCCGCAATCGCTTTCATTCCAACAATCGCGTTAATCGGCGTTTTTAAGTCATGGCTCACCCGCGACAGAAAATCACGCTTGACAGCATTTGCGTGTTCCGCATCATTAAGCGCGTCCAGCAACGCCTCCTGTGCCTGCCTGTCCTGGGTTATATCCTGTGTCACGCTTACCAGCCTATAGCCTTTCTGGTTTTTGTCGTAATATGGATACATCCTCGTACGCACCAGCTTGCGTTCCCCTGTTTGCGCATGGATAAACCCATATTCCAGTTCCAGCGTTTTTTTCATTTCCCCATTGTCATAAGCATGGGATATCTGCTCATAAACATCTTCGCTAACATATTCCTTCAGCAGGCTGTAATTATTAGTCACTTGCGGCTTTATGGCGAGCCCCAGCATGCGCTCCGCATTTTGACTCGAAAATTCTATGTCGCCCGTCTCATAGTCATAAATGATAAACACATCGTCCACATTTTCCATAATGATATTGAACAATGTTTCCCTTTGATATATCTCATCGTTGCGGCTGGAAATAAAACGCGCGCTGAAAATAGAGGTCATCAGGCAGAGTGCAATCACAATGATTCCTAAAATGAGAACCGTCCTGTTTGTTTGCATGTTCAGGTCATGGGATTGCGCGACATAAGACTCGATTTCTTCCGTCCCCTTGGCAATCAGGTTGTCCAATATTGCATCCAATTCTTCATAAATCGGTTCGTTTTGCTCCAAAAGCAGGGCCCCTTCCTCTTGCCTGCCATCAAACGAAAGCCCGATACTCTGGTCGTTTTTTGCAATCAACGCGCGAATGCTGCTCCTCAATCCCCCCTGACCAGTGTTTTTCATCCATTCATCTATGCGATCAAGCGATATGGAAAGCTCCTCCCGCTTTTTATATAATTGTTCCAACTCTGCGGCTGTCCTGTCGCTGTGGGTGCTCTCCACCACGTCAAACATTGTTTCCCGCGACTTATACAGGTATGATTTCACGTCCATCGCGTTTATTGTCATGGTGTAGGCGTTGTTATAGGTAGCCTCAACATATTGTTCCAAATTGTCAGTATTCTCGATGCTAACGGCAGAAAACAGAATAACCGCAATGGATATGATAATAACAGCCACAATCAGCAGCCGGTTTATATTGCGTATTGGCATCCCTTTGTTCTTTTTCATTGCTTTGTTTCCCCACATTTTGCCGCAAAAAGGCAGTCACACCTTTAACTGCGGCAAGCCCCACAAGCAACCGAGTTCTACATATCATTTTACGGTACTATTATATCATAGTTTTTTCCCCGCGGCGCGCGAGGGTACTGAAATTTTCTGTACCGCTTTACAAACCATTTTTCCTTACCCCCTAATCAAAACAGATATGCTTTGCAGCAAGCTGGCTTATGCTCATGCAGACACCGCTGTATGAATTTTTATTGACCAATTTGCTGTAA
>JAJDHD010000025.1 GCA_030266015.1 Christensenellaceae bacterium OttesenSCG-928-K19
TTAGCTTCTCCATACGGAGCCTACTTTCGTTTCTGCCAAATTCATGAAAGGTGTTATGCAAGTCTTTGCGAAATGGCTCTTTACCAAGATTTTTCTTTGCAAAAAACCAATCCTGCTTTGTATATCCTTTCCCCGTATATTTATTGCCACTCATTTTGGCTTCTCCTTTCAAATTTTGAAATTGAAAAAAGAAGCCACAGGTGGCGATCTACACTTATGTAATTTATTTAGGGTACGACAAAATACTCTACAGATAAGAATGTAGAAATATAATATGGCAAGAAAACTTGATTGGAATAGCGAAAACTCGTATTTTCCACAGGAAATACTTAAGGTAGGCTGATATCTCTTCCTATCAAAGAATTAAACATAGAGTGCTTAAAGACAGATAGTCTCAACATAGTAATCAACCTCATTTCTATCTTTTCCCGATAAAGAAAAAAGCGAGTTGAAAATCTCTTAAAATCGCTAGATATATCGAATAAAACGCATACCATAAGATGCCATGTCGTGCAGTGATTTTTTCTTTCCAGTAACGCAAGACAGGGTTTTTTATTCTGTGTTATTTAGTTAAATAAGGAAAAAAGCAATTGACTCAATCAGTGCTTCATTATTCTTATAGCAGAGAAATATGCATAGCCCTGCACCTCTAATGTATTATTATGTAAAAGGGGTTAGTCTTATTATTTTAAATTTTGGCAATTAGAAAAGCTATCAACTATACGCATTACTTTTGATTGCAAAAACATAGAGAAACATAAAAAAGCATTAGTTCGTTATCATGAACTAATATCTTTCACTTCTATGCTTTGCTTATTTATGCCATGTATGGTAGCTACCTGCTATCTGGATCGCCTAAGGCTTTCATTCTTAATATCATTCCACGAAGTAATCATCGCGTTCAGAGTCCCTGCAATTACTTTTAGCTGGTTTTCGTCTGCACGTTCAAGCATCTGGTTGATTTCATAAATAATATACGATTCGACTTTATTTTCATCGTAACACAATATGCTATCTAGGGAAGTTTTTAACGCTTTTGCAATGCGAAGGAACGCTTCAACACTTGCTTTTGCTTGACCACGTTCAATATTTCCAATATGCTGTACGGAATAATTACTACATTCACCCAAATATTCTTGGGACCAACCTAAAGACTCTCGTTTTTTTCTTATTCTTTCTCCAATAACCTTGTGATCATATTGCATGTAGTCGCTATCTGAAATCCCTTCTGTTGATTAAGTATACTCATAATCCAAAAATCCACAATTATACCCAAAGTACATGGCTATTAAAATAAGAAATGAAGGTTATTGCTCTAATGGAGGTTGTGCTCCGGTAAACAATCGAATAATACCGACATTCACAATTCCCTGTCTAGTATTAGCCCATTGCAGTCACGGCAAGCCCAAGAATAATCCCGAACAATGTCACAATAGTCAGCATACGACTTTTTGTCATGATGATAGCCTGTGGTATGATTTCACCGAAAACAACATAGAGCATAGCGCCACCTGCAACCGACAAGGATAACGCAATAGCAACATCAGATATTCCACCTAACAAAATACCAATCAACCCTCCCAGGAAAGTAGGAGCGCCTGAAAGCGCAGTAAGCAGTATAACCCGCTGCTTTCTGATCCCACAAGCAAGCAGAGGGGCTGAAATTGCCATACCTTCTGGTATGTTGTGCAACGCAATCATCACTGCTAATAATAGTCCTAACTCAGTATCGTGGGTACCACCCGCACCAATCGCCATCCCTTCGGGAATATTATGTAGTCCAATTGCAACAAGCATAATGATACCAGAGCGCAAAAGCGTCGTAGTATTATTTGATTGGCATAATACACAGCTTTCGTGGTAAAGCTCTTCATGCGTATGATGTACTTGCAATTTATCTTGCCGTTTGTCGGTAAAAATATCAACAGCACGATTTAGCAACATGACTATAACTACACCTGCCACAATGCCTAGAATAGTAATTGGTAAACTTGAAAGCTCTGTAGCTTCTGGGATTAGTCCAAAACAGACAATGCTTGTCATAACTCCTGCAGCAAATGCCAATAGAGCGGAAATCATTTTGTCCGATTTTGCACCTAAAAGCGCAGTTATAATTCCTCCTAAGCCTGTACCGCATACTCCAGCAATGGCACTAAAAATAAGCGCCTGCATATTTTATCTCCTATTCTTCAAATTTTTCCAATGATTGGCACAATTCTTGTAAAAACCGTGCAGCGGGTGCGCCGTCCACCGCTCTGTGATCATATGTCAGAGAAAGAGCTATCGCCTGATATGGAACAATCGCACCGTCAACTAACTTTATATTCGTTTTAATAGTGTTTACGCCAAGCAAGCCCGTTTGGGGTGCATTAATGATTGGCGTAAAGCTTTCTGTTCCAAAAACACCAAGGTTTGATACAGTGAATGTTGCCCCTGATAGGTAATCCGGCATGATTCGCCCTTCTTTTGCCAGAACCACTAACCGTTTTGCTTCATTAGACAACCCCGCAAGCGTTAACTGATCCGCGCCATAAATTGTAACTGCTAAAAGCCCACGTGGCGTATCTACCGCCATGCCCAGGTTCACCTGATCAAATTGACGAATGGTTTTGTCAAGGCAGTGTGCATTCAAATCTCCAAAATTCTTTAATGTGCGTGATACTGCGTAAAGGATCATATCGTTGATAGTGATATCCGCTTTTTTGTTCGTTTCTTGCTTATTCGCTTTGCGCTGGGCTAGTATATTCGTAGCATCGAACGAAGCTGTGTTTGTAACCTGTGCCATGCTTTGCAATGAATTTTGCATATTATTTGCAATTATTGTTCGTATGTTGGTAAACGGAATATCCGTATATGTTCCTATATTTGTCATTATCATAGCCTCCTTACTATATAAGAGATCGAAACCTTAGTATACTGTATCTAAAGCATCATAAATATTTAGAATCACTTTCCTGACAGAGTTGCTTTTTAATGAGTAATAAATTCTCTTACCATCCCTTTTTGGACTAACAAGCCCAGCAAGTCGCAGCTCTTTTAATTGATGTGATACTGCGGATTCGGACATGCCAATTGCCTTCGCGAGATCGACCACGCATTTTTCACCATTCATGAGAACCCAAAGCAAACGTATGCGTGTTTCATCTCCAAGGATCTTAAATATTCCAGCTACCATCGGCAATTTTTCTGTTGACATAGCTTCTTCCTTTCAAGAGTAAGATTGACTTAAGTGCAGGCATAGCCTATGATAGTGATAATAATATTTTGGTTAAGCAATCGTTATACTATAACCTGCAAAGGAGTTCTTCATGGATACAAATCTTGTCCCACACGACCATGGTGACAACATCAGTCATGCGATTTCTCATATGCCGGATATGGACAGCTTCTCTGATGCAGCAGAAATCTTTCAGCAGCTTGCTGATGGTTCTCGACTACGCATCCTTTGGCTTTTATGTCACTGTGAGGAATGCGTCAATAATATTGCTGCGGCAGTGGATATGAGCAAGGCCGCTGTATCGCACCATCTGAAATCATTGCGGTTACACGGACTCGTGAAAAGCCGCCGAGCTGGAAAAGAGATATATTATACACTGGCCGATGGGAAGAAACCTCGGCTAATTCATCAAATGGTCGATGATTTCTTCCAATTGAGTTGTCCCGCAAAGGGTCTGCACAACCATCCTTAACCTTTTAAGATATAAGCGTGCTGCTACATATTAGCGGCACGCTTATTCTCTGTGTACTATGCAGCTATCTCTTCTGTTGAGCGACTTGTGCCATTGGACACATCCCGGTTTTCCAACTCTGCCGACTCAAACTTTTTCACATTCAGAGCGCGTATGGCATTCAGGATCGCGATAACCGACACTCCAACATCTGCAAATACTGCCGCCCACATGGATGCGTATCCTAATGCACTCAAGACAAGTACGATACCTTTTACAATTAATGCAAACCAGATGTTTTGCCAGACAATGCGCAATGTCTTTTTAGATATTTTCATGGCCGTCGCGATTTTTGACGGCTCATCCGTCATAATTACCACGTCTGCTGCTTCCACTGCGGCATCTGAACCAAGCCCGCCCATGGCGATACCCACATCTGCCCGTGCCAGCACCGGCGCGTCGTTGATACCATCGCCCACAAATGCCAACTGACCTCTTTCACTACGTTGTGCCATCATCTCTTCCATGCGTTCTACTTTGTCTGCAGGTAGAAGCTCAGTGTACGCCTTATCCAGATGCAATTGTGCGGCCACCTTTTTTCCGATTGCGTCGGCATCGCCTGTGAGCATCACTGTTTCCCTGATACCCGCAGCCTTAAGTTCATCTATAGCACGGGGAGCATCCGCTTTAATTTCATCTTCCACACGGACATATCCGGCATACTCACCGTCTACAGCCACATGAACTACTGTACCCGCATCTGATGTTTCTTCGTGTGGAATATCTTCGCGCCTCATTAGTCTGGTATTGCCCGCCAGGACAGTTTTGCCGTCGATTGTAGCTTTTACACCATGTCCTGCAATTTCTTCTATATTGTCAATGCGAGAAGTATCAACTGGCTTACCGTATGCTTTCTTGATGCTTACTGCAATCGGATGACTGGAATAATCTTCCGCATACGCCACGAGTTTTAAGAACTCTTGCTCATCAATCTTGTGTGCATGTATTTCACTGACTGCAAAGTTACCCTTTGTCAATGTTCCTGTTTTATCGAATACAACAACCTCTGTTCTGGCCAGCGCCTCCAGGTAGTTACTTCCCTTAACAAGCACACCCGTCTTAGACGCACCGCCAATGCCACCGAAGAAGCTGAGCGGTACAGAGATAACCAGTGCGCAAGGGCAAGATACCACTAGAAATGTAAGCGCGCGCTGTATCCACATGGGAAATGCTTGCCCTGTTACGAGGGGCGGTAGTACGGCCAATGCCAGTGCCGCAAATACGACGATTGGTGTGTAATACCGCGCAAACTTTGTAATGAAGTTTTCGCTCCTGCTCTTTTTGTCGGACGATTCCTCCACCAATTCCAAAATCTTCGCAACGGTGGACTGTCCAAACTCTTTTTTTACTTGTATTTCCAGTCTACCCGTTTGGTTAATGCAGCCACTAATCACATCTGCTCCCACTTCAACCTCACGTGGAGCGGATTCTCCCGTCAGTGCAGATGTATCAAGATAGGAATATCCTTCTGTCACAATGCCATCTAGTGGAACGCGTTCACCCGGCTTTACAATAATTGTATCACCGACCTGCACTTCCTCCGGGTCGATCTGCACCATATGACCGTCACGCATTACATTGGCATAATCAGGCCGGATATCCATTAGCTCTGCAATAGAACGTCGGGACTTGGATACCGCATATGACTGGAACAGTTCGCCCACTTGGTAGAACAGCATAACCGCAACTCCTTCTGGATATTCACCCAGGAAGAATGCGCCTATGGTGGCGACTGTCATCAGAAAATTTTCGTCAAACACCTGACCGCGGCTGATGTTGCGTGCGGCTTTAAAGATGATATCGTACCCTATAATGGCATAAGCCACCAAGAAAACGATCAATTCAAGAGGGCCTTCCACATAACCGCCCCAGTGCAGGGGCAGCGCTGTTCCGAAGATTGCCCCAGCAATCAGTATTCTTATGAGCTGTCTTTTTTCTTTCTTTGACATTTTAGACATTTTATTTATTCTCCTTTCCTGTCGGGGCGGCATGATGCGATGATTACGCCAGTATCACAAGATCAGGTTCAATCTTTTTTGCCGTTTTTTTTGCTTGAGCCAATACATCGTCAAATTTATCATCGTCTGCCTCTAGTATCATTTTTTGACCCATAAAATTCACTTTTACATCGAGAACGTCGTCCAGTTTACTAATCGCGTTCTCAATTTTCGATGCGCAGTTTGCGCAGTCAAGGTCCTGTAATTTGATTGTTTTTTTCATCATTTAATCTCCTTTTTTTGTATTTTTATCGCTCTATTACGATATCTGTACAATTGAGTGTTACGGTATTTTTTAAGCTGTCTCCTACCGGGCATATATTCTCTACAAATGTTACAAACTCTTCCGCTTTTTCCTGCGGTGCGTCTGTTTTGATGAATATTTTAAACCGCACTTCGCAAAGGCCTGTCCTCACACCTGCTTTGCCCTTAAAACCGTCAGTATCAATATCGCCCTCCACTTCCACACGAAATTCTTCCAAGTTGATACCAAAACTCTTGGCAAAGGAATAGGCCGCGATGACTTGACAGCCCCCTAATGCTGCGAGCAACGTTTCAACTGGATTAGCGGCTGTATTGCTACCGCCAAGCTCTTGGGGCTCATCCATATTGATGGTAAACTCTCTTACTGTAGCTTGCGCTTTCATACCACCATCGAGTTTACACACAGTCGTTTTCAATGTTTCTATCATTTCCTACACCTCCTTTCTTCATAACATACGCTCAATCGATTAAACGTATGTTTGATTGTTATATTTAGAGTATATCATGTCTGAACGGGCTGTCAACGGAGTTAAACACTATTTGTCTAAATGGACAAAAACACTGTCTGTTTGGTATAATTCCTATATCAACTGATAGGAGTTAGCTATGGGAAGTCTACATTTTGAAGAACATGATATTATAGAACAGACTGACACACATACTCTCTATTCCATTGGGCGGACAGATGCACATGGAAAAGCAGACGCGTATCATATATTAGATGGAGTAGACGTTGTCTTGCTTTCTTTCTATGCGCAACAATATAACCCCACCGTCCATAAAAGTGATTCTATTGTAGAAATAAACCACTGTTTGAGTGGACGGGCGGAGTTCACTATGCAGGATGGCTGCCTTCAATATATCGGCGAGGACGATCTCTTTATGAGCACGCTTGCCAACCACAGTGATAGTATTGGGTTTCCTTTGTGCGAATATGAGGGAATGGTTGTGGTGATAGATATGCAAAAAGCACAGCTCCACATTGACGCGTTAATGCTTGGTATGAGTATTGATCTCAAAGCTCTTTTCAATAAATATTTCAATAATGATGCCTGTTTTTGGATCGGCGCGAAAGACACAGTCAGACGTATCTTTACCGATATGTATACGATACCTCTGGAGGCGCGTATTCTATATTACAAATTAAAAATACAGGAATTGCTACTTTATCTGTATTATTTTGATCAGGAAGGTGAGCGGCAAGAAAATATCTTTGCCCACCACCAGGCAGAACTGATAAAACTAATCCATTCGAAAATTACAGGCAATTTGGACAAACGACATACGATAGATGAACTTGCCGCAGAATTTCATATCAGCCCAACGACACTCAAGACCAATTTCAAGGGGGTATTCGGTATGCCCATCGCTGCATACATGAAAAAGTATCGTTTGGACAGGGCAGCAGAATTGCTGAATACAACAACGAAAAGTATTGCTGAAATAGCAGATGCCGTTGGGTATGAGAGTCAGAGTAAATTTGGTGCTGCATTTAAGCATGCCAGAGGAGTTAGTCCAACCAAGTATCGAGACAAAGTCAAATAATGGCAACGGGATCAGGATTTACAGTTGTGTGTTGAGTTCTATATAGCAGAGAAAAATACGAATGACCGATATTCTATTATGCCTTTACACGAGCTCCGCAAAAGAACTAAAATTCAGACTATACAGCAGGAGCAATAACAGATAGGAAATAATCAGAAAGCAACTCAGGGGATTGTTTCAAACTGTTCTTTATCCACCATTGCACCATTCCTACAAAGCTGCTGGAAATATGATTGATCAAAAAGTCTTCAGGAATTCCCTTGTCACTCATATCAGAGCCTTCCAAGATGCGGGCTGCCAAAAGCTTATTGAGGTATTGCCTGAAAAAGGTTAGAAAGAGCTCCCCGCTCTCGCTGGTCAGTATTCCCATAATATTTTTATTGCTATCCAGCATATGGTAAAGAATGTGGGTAATTATCGCACGGGGATTGCCGGTTTTCATAGAAAAATCATGTGTTTTTTCGATGTTTAATGTTTCGGAAAAAACGTGTGAGAATAAATCTACACACATTTCTTTCAGCAAATCATCCTTTGTTTGGAAATGAGCATAAAAGGTAGTTCGTCCGATATTTGCTTTGTCTATAATGTTTTGAACAGTCATTTTCGAGTAGTTTTTCTCGGCCAACAAAGCACCAAAGGCCTGAAATATAGCATTTCGTGTTTTTTGTTGTCGCCTGTCCATTATACATCCCTCCCTGAACAAATTTGAAATAATGTTCCGTATCAAACATTCAATCGAAAGTATCCATTGAAAGCTGCCAATCTATGTAATACGATAATATCGAACAAAGTGTTTGCTAACAAATATATAGTACTGCAAAATTACATAAAGTACAAACAAATAATAGGAAAGGAATCACAGAAACATGAAACATATTTTTCAATTATTTTCCGGCTTAAAAATGACCATTGTATCGGGCATGTTTTTAGGAATCAGTGCCGTTTTCTTGTTAACAGGAACAACAGTGCCGTTTGATCCTGCCTGGATCACTGTGCTCATATCGGGACTGCCTCTCGCCTATCTTGCAATATACCGTATCATATATGAGAAAGGCGGCCAAAAAATTTCATCGGCGTTGTTGATAACAATAGCGATGGTTGCAGCAATTTCCATTGGAGAACTGTTTGCGGCGGGAGAGGTCGCTTTCATAATGGCGATTGGAGCAATACTAGAAGAAAAGACTGTGGAAAAAGCCAAAAAAGGCATCACACAACTGCTCAAAATCGCGCCACAGCAAGGACGTAGAATTTCCATCAATAAAGAAGAGCTAATTCCAATTGAGGAGGTTGTGGTAAACGACATATTGCGGGTTTTTCCCGGCGAATCAATCCCGGTGGACGGGGAGATCATTTCGGGTAACACCACGGTTGACCAATCGGTTATGACGGGAGAATCATTGCCGGTGGATAAAACTGTCGGCGACAGTGTGTACAGCGGAACAATCAATCGCTTCGGCATAATAGAGGTCAAGGCGACGAAAGTCGGCGAGGATTCATCCTTGCAAAAGATGATAAAAATGGTGCAGGACGCGGAAAACAACAAAGCGCCCATGCAACGCATTGTTGATAAATGGGCGACATGGCTCGTGCCTATCGCACTCGCTATTGCCGTAATCACCTATGCTGGAACAACCGATATCGTCCGGGCTGTGACAGTGCTTGTCGTGTTCTGCCCTTGTGCATTGGTATTGGCAACACCGACTTCTATCGTAGCGGCGATTGGGCAGGCAACTAAAAAGGGTGTTATCATTAAAACGGGCGAAGCGTTGGAAAACATGGGAAATGCCGATATTATAGCGTTCGATAAAACGGGAACGCTCACCCACGGCAACCTGATTGTGAGAGACGTTGTTCCGTTTGATACAAATACGACAAAGATAGATTTATTGCGACTTGCGGCAACGGCGGAATCCTATTCAGAACATCCGCTTGGTAAAGCCATCGTATCGCAGGCAAAGGATGAAGAAATATCATTTGGCCAGGTCGAAAATTTTGAAATGGTTCCCGGTAAAGGGATAAGCGCAAATGTTGATGGTGAAAAAGTTATTTGTGGCAACTGGATATATCTGCGTGACAACGGAATACAGATTCCACAATCGGCATCGGCAGGACTTAACCGTTTCAGACAACAGGGAAAAGCCTCTATCTTAGTAGGCAGGGGAAAAGAATATGCGGGAGTAATAACACTGACAGATACACTTCGGTCTACGGCAAAAGATGTGATCCGCGAAATAAAGATGTTCGGAATGGAAATTGTGCTACTAACGGGAGATCATAAGCAAACCGCAAACTATTTTGCAGAGACTTTAGGCATCGACAATATATACGCCGAATTGCTTCCTGCCGAAAAAGTAGAAAAAATAAAAGAATTGCAGAAAGGCGGCAGAAAGGTTTGTATGATCGGCGACGGTGTAAACGATGCACCTGCGTTGAAAACGGCTGATATCGGCGTGGCAATGGGCAGCATGGGCAGCGATATTGCGATAGAAGCGGCGGACATTGCCCTGATGGGCGACGATATCACTAAGGTACCGTATTTGAAACAACTTTCCAATGCTACGATTAAACTGATCAAGATAAATATTGCACTATCCATGACTATTAACTTTATCGCAATTGCGCTTTCAGTACTGGGTGTACTTGGACCAATCACTGGGGCATTGATACATAATGCAGGCTCTGTACTTGTGGTGCTAAACGCAGCATCGCTATATGGACGAAGGTTCAAAGTCGGCAAACGAAAAGATAATGTTTTAATATCATGGGACAATGATGATGCCTCGAGCGAACCCATTTTAGTGCAAAAAAAGCATTTGTAAAACCTCAAATATAACCACATTACCCCGCCGCGCAATGCGGCGGAGTATGCGGTTATACAAAAAAGAACAGAAAGAGACCTATCTTACAAGCGAGTCCTCCATCACCGAATCAGAATTATCGGCAAGCTCCTTTGAAAATGTATAGAGCTTACCAGCGATGCTTGGTTTTGCAAACCCATCCAGCGACCCGATGACGTAGAGCTCCAGACATGTAGCCAGCTCCTTTGCTTCCGGCTCCTTTTGGCGCTTGAACAAATCATAGAGATCACGCAAGGTAACGGTTTTGCCATTGGTCTGCGCGCCCATCAGCAGCTTACGAGTGCAACGGTCGATAATATTCTCCGCACTTCTGCAAGAAACAATGGATGATGTTTATCCGGTTTTGCGTTATGAAGTAGGGTGGCGATATTACCCTACTTCGGGCCATGGCCCGAAGTTCACGGGTTCGGGGCCAACCCCAACAAGCATTTTGATAGATTTTCCGTAAGGGAAATCTATCAAAAAACGCAAGTGTGGCCACACTTTCCCTGCTTGCCGTTTAGCGAAAGAACGAAGATACATCTATAAAGCAACATCCTTGCAGGAAAAAGTCACTGCCAGTTCCTTTACTCGCATATAATCTTCTTCCTGTGCCTGCTCCAACATACCGTCCGGAAGTTCCCACGGCTCCATCAGATGAACAGATGTGCCATTGAGCGCGCACATAAGCAATTCCTTCATTTGCGCAGGCGTATAATCTGTGTTGGCAATCAACGCAAATATCCTGCCATCATTCAGGTAACAAATCGCGTCACTTAAAACTTTGCGTTGCTCATCTGTGAATTTTGAAATATCAATCATAGTTCTTTATCCTTCCTCAAACGTGTGGGCGGCCATAGTAGATTGGACTGCCGTAGATTTTTCGGTACACCACGCAACCGTTAGATGAGGACGCATCGATCATCATGCCGTTTCCGACCACGATTCCAACATGCCCGATCTTCATAAAACGGTCTGCAACGCGCCCTGATGTGGATGTGTAAAACACGAGGTCGCCTGGTTGGGCTGCACTTGTGTCAACGATTTTCCCTCCCTCAACGCATATCCGTGCTTGCTCCGCCGCGCTGTGCGGTAGCGAAATGCCAAACTTGGCATATACGATTTGCGTCAGCCCGGAACAGTCGATGGTGCCGTTGCCCGTACCACCCAGCACATACGGCATACCGAGATACTTTGCCGCTTCTTCCGCAACAGACGTTCCAATGGTTCCGGGGGGCAGGTCGCGGATAATATCCGAAATATCCCCAGCATATGAGCCATCCTGTAAAGTCTTAATACCAATTTGATTCCAAAGTGGCTCATTCTCTGCACTCATCAGGAATATTGCATATTTCTGCTCTTCTTCTGATAAAGGATACTCTCCAAGCATTTCGGGTAATCGGCGGTTTAAAATCTCAATATCCGCATGTTCTATTGTTTCCGTTTCAGTCTCTGTTACAATTTCGGTCGTGGTGACTTGTTCAAACTTCTTTTTGCTGGCATTCCAAACCCACTCCGTTTTCTCCACTTCTTTCTCCACTTCCGTTTCCACTGTCTCTGTCCAAATCTCCACGGATATGGGGTTCATTTGAAAGAACAAGCCGCGAATTTCGGTGGTATCCTCATCTGTCAATACGAGCATGGCTTGCTCCCCATCGGCGCTCATAACGGCATAGAGGGAGAGACAATCCTTCCAGTTGTTCACCCGGCTGCTGTCATCGCCAATGTTGACGCCATAGTATACATTGACTGCATAGCCCTGATCCTCATACTGCTTTCGTGTCGCCGCCAGTTCATCCAGCCATTCGCGCTCTATTTGTGCCACAATCTCACTGGCTTTATTTGGGCTGTCTTCATTGTCAGTAAAAAACATTCCCATGGGGGAAAGAGAAATAACGAGGATGATGACCAATATGAGCAGAATCAGGAACACAGGCCACACGGCAATCATGGCTGGCACCAATGCTTTCAGCGATGAGCCTGCCGCCCTTCCCACAGCTTTAGCGCTCTTTGCCGCGGCTTTTCCAGCGGTTTTTGCTCCACGCTGCGCGGATTTACGCGCGGCAGTTACGGCTTCGCTCCGAATCTTCTTTGATGCAACAGCTTTCGGAGCGGCCTTTGAAGCATCTTCTTGGGCATGATAAACCGGCGCTTCTTTACTGACCGCCGCCGACGCCCTTGTCATGATGTCCGGTGATGCAGTACGGTTGTCCTGTACCATGGGTTTTCCTGTATCACGATTCATATTTTGCTTTTGTCTCACAGCATTCAGGGCGACTGTGTTTTGATTTTCACCCCTGGCGGCCTTATCACCTGCCATCTTTTTCGCTTCATATTCCCGCACAGAAGCAGATAGTCGCGCTTGTTTCCGCTTATCCCGCCCATGCCGGATCATCTTTTTGGCAAGCGTGGTCGTGGTGGTAATGGTTGTTCGACTATCTTCCATTGTTTCTTTTGCCGCATCACCACTCGCATCCAGCGAATCACGCTCCTGGATTTTTCTCTGGATAATGGAAACGGCGGTCTGCACCTCATGCAAACCGCCATCCTGAATACTCGGCAATCCTTTCCTCTCACCGCCGCTCTCCACTACGTTTGGGGAAAGGCGCATCGGCCTTTCCCGCGTCCGTTCACGCACCATACGTCCAGCAAAACGATTATTGCGTTCATCCATATCGCTCTACCTCGTCAATCTTGGTTGTCATAGCCTTATATAACTTCGTATCCTGGCTGAATGTGGACTCAAACGGAATCAGCACATTTGCCCGGCGCATCAGGCCGCTGCCAACTTTTGTATTGTAGATATAGTCAAGCTGCGCGTCTGAAATGTTGAGCAACTCCGCAAGCGCATCCCGGTCTTTGGCGGCTTGGTTGAACATAAGGAGAAACTCGCTGTTCGCCAGCATGTCGCAGCCGTCTTCCGAACGCAACAGACTGGTGGCGTTCTGCGAGATGCACACGCCCAATGCGCCGTACTTCCTGATCCTACGCCAAAAACCATTAAAGAACTTCCCGACTGTCGGAGATTGTTGGAATAAAACATACGCCTCATCACAGAATACCCATGTGCGCTTGCCTTTCTTCCTGTTTTCCGCGACACGATTCTGAATCGCGTCAAGCACAATGAGCATCGCAAGCCCCTTGGATTTCTCGCCCAGGTCTTTGATGTCGTAGCAGAGCACTCGGCTTGATATATCCACATTCGTTTCTTTTGCAAACCCATCCAACGAACCGATTACGTAGAGTTCCAAACAAGTCGCCAATTCCTTTGCTTCCGGCTCTTTCTGGCGTTTGAGCAAATCATAGAGATCACGCAAGGTAACGGTTTTGCCATTGGCCTGCGCACCCATCAGCAGCTTGCGGGTACAGCGGTCGATAATAGTCTGTTGGATCGCGCCCATGTTAGACTTGCCAATCGCCATTTCCATGAGCGTAAGCACAAACTCGCACTTGATGGAAATGGGATCATCGCCCTTCTCACAGTTTTTCAGCAGATCGAGCGCGTTTATGTGCATCTCGGAACCGGACGCCATACGAATGGTTTCACCCTCGCGCCCAAATATCCGCATAAGCGCAGGATATTCCGATTCGGGATCAAGTATGATAATATCGTCATTGGTCGAGAGAAACACATTGAGTATTTCATATTTGGCGGCAAATGACTTGCCCGATCCGGGCACTCCCAATATGAACGCGTTACCATTTTGTAATAGCAGCTTGTTCGCAATCACAAGGTTCTTGCTGATGGCGTTAGTCCCGTAGATAATGCCGCCCCTGTCCCAAATCTCCTTTGTGCGAAAAGGCATAAACGAAGCACAATTCTCCGATGTGAGCGTGCGGTGGTTGCTAAGATACTGCAACCCATAGGGCAGCACCGTATTCATGGCCTGCTCCTGTTCGTACTGGCACACACCGAACGTGCACATATATCGCTGTCCGATGGATTTCAACGTGTCGGTATCGCTGTTGAGCTCCTCCAGCGTATCCGCCATGTGGAATAGCGTAACCTGTGTCCAGATGATGCGTTGGTCATATTCGCCAATAAGCTGCAACACTTCCTCCAGCCCTTTTTTCTTTTCAGCCAACCGCTGCGGAATAGAGGGCATGGCATTATTCTGTTCAATCGCTTTACGGCTGGTGTTGCCGATCTCCGTATTCACTGCTGTCAGCTTCCGGTTGACGGTGGACTGAGAAACAGCCTTATCCTCCGAGGTCATATCCACGGATAGCATCATTTGTTTGGGCAGGCTCATCATGTCGCTGATCATATCATCGCGCAGATAGGATGGGTAATCATGCAGGCACAACGCGCGGCCATACTTTTGGCCGATCCTAAAGTAGTCGGCCTGGAATTCCATGCCGTCCGGGGCAATATAGTCGGTCAGGCGATGGCCTTTCTTTCTTGCAAGGGAAACGTCAAGGTTATAATGCTCCTGCTCACCGGCGCGGAAGAAATCATGAAATACCCGCAGCCGTTCCACCGTATCAAGCCGCTCAAAATCGCTACCAATGGCATGGAAGTTTGTGTGCAGTGTGCTTTCCACACGATTGAACCATGACTTCGTATCATCGTAGCTCTTACCGGTGGTATTGATGGTGATGTATTTTTCCTGCACGATATTGTTGATGCCCTCAGTCGCCCGTTTCAGGTTCACTTCATTTATTTCTTCACGATATTCGTCAAACCCGTCATCTTTGTGCTTCAGACAAATATCTTCCGCAAGCTCCGCCTCGTTGACCATGCGGTTTACCAGCGTAATCTTAAAATGTTTGTTGATATCATTCGCTTTCAATATTTCCTCGTACCCGGCAAACATCAGCTTTCTGTCCTCTGTGGAAGAAGCCTGATAATTGATGTCCGTAAACCGTCCACACATGGTAAATTCGCCGTTATGCTCTAGCACGCCACCCGGCCATGCCCGTTTGATGGGGATGCTTCGTTGCACCGAGCGCGGGTTTTTGAATACCGGCTTGCTCTTGTTCCGCTTAAACCACTTCATGCTGCTTGTCCTCCTTCGCCACGCTTTTTCTTCTGCTTTGGCTCCTTCACATCGTCAAGAAAAACAGCGTCATACAAATCGTTTTCCGACTTAAAAACTCGCCTCCTGTGGGATATGAAGCTGAGCCTGATCCAGATTGTCAGGAATTCCTCCAGCCGCTTTTTTCGTGGCCGCGCAAAGGCAAAGAGGAAGCAGGGCAATCCCACGATGATGGCAAGGTAGCTTGCCGCCTGCATATGCATGGAACCCTGCGTCAGCATATATGCAGCGACGACCACGGCGACGCCGATGATACTGAGCACCACCTGCCGCATTGTCATTCCGGCAAGTATGTTTTCCTCATACTCACCAATGTCTGTAATTACTTTTGTTTCCATAGTTTTCTGCTCCTTATATTTTCTCTGAAAATGAAAAAACACCGGTTTTCGGTGTTTCGATAGGGTAGGGCATGATAGAGCATCACCCGCCCACGCCAATTATCTCGCGGATATATTTATTAGCCGACATAACAACGATAACAAGCATGATCGTCTGCAACCCGACCTGGAATATGTAGTTCATCAGCGTATTCCAGAATTCCGCGTTCACGCCACCCGAAGTCTCGCCCCATGATGGGAATATGAGGTTGTTGCTGGACACCATTGCATTGAAAATGACTATTGCCAGTGCAATGACACATATCTCCAGACACACGGCGGCATAAGCTTTTAGGAAGTGTTTGCCCGTGCTGCTTGTCTCCGGGCCACCGAACGTAGAGAGCGGAATGGGCGCTAAAGCCGAGTAGATATACACCTTAAAAAACCGGAGGTAGACGGACACCACCATGATGATACCGCACACCCATATGACCAGCATTCCAAGGCCGCCCACGATATACATGGGGATGGTCTGGAAGAACGAACCGATGCGCTCATACCACGCGGCGTTCTCCATTGCGCTCACCGCGTCCAAAACCTCCTGCGGCATACTGGCAAACTCAAATGCGCCGGAGTGATCTAAAATCGAATCGTTCACACCCATGGATATGCTGATGGCGAAGTTCAATATCTGGATGCCATAATCGATCAATACCTTAACCAAAATGAACCTGACGATCCACCCGATTGCTTGTTGCAACGATATATCTTTGAAATTGGATGTTGTTTTAAAGAACGACATCAGGAAGAATAATATCAGCAACCCATACCCGATCCCCTGGATGCCCACATTGATGCTCTCTACTACGCCCCATACACCGCCCCCGCCAAATGCGGCGGGTGTTGTTGTGAGGTGAACGCGCAGGTCGGCAAAACAGTTGTTCAGGAAATCTATCGCCGCCTGTATTAAATTTACTACACCTTGTTCCAATCATCTCACTCCCTTCCGTGTGAGATGCAGTAAATTGTCATACTGAAACACCGATGGCCTGCAACACAAACTTGATGCCGACCATGATCGCGCCACCCGCCAAAAACAGTATGGCGCTCGTTCTTTGGCTGGCATCCTGGGACTTGAGCGCCAAAGCAAGCTGAACGCCACCCCAAATGAGCGCGATTACACCTATCGCGGTCACGATGTTGAGTATAAACGTGGTCAGGTTGCCGATTGCTTGAATCGGATCCATCCCCTGCTGCCCGCTGGACGCAAACGCCGTTGATGTAAAAGAAAAGACGGCCATCATCACAGCCGCCACTACAAACATTTTCCGTATTCTCTTTTTTGTTTTCATTTTATGATAATCTCCCTTTCTCTATTTCGCGCCCTTATCGCGCATGTGGTTCTGTTTTTTCTTAACGATCAATTTTGCAGCTTTTTTCCGTTGCTGCTCCGCCTTGTAGACTTCCGCTTTCTTTTTTGCAGCCAAATAATGATGGATACAGTTCAACATTATCCGCACCTCCCTTCCAGTTTCTTCTCATATTGCTCCCGGTCAAACACATAGGGGGCAGCGCCGCCCATCTGTGTCAATCCGATTTTCGGATGCGCCATCAAATCATACTTCTTATCCTTTACTGCCGGTTCGTTTGAAATGAGAACAAGACATTCATCTCGTTTTAGCAACCTGACCTCAGAACTCGTCAAAAGCTCCCTGCCGGTGATGTTTATATTTGTGTTCAGGTTCTGGCTGGATTTCCCGTAGGTATCATATTTTATGGTTGCCTTGCCAAGTTCATCTGATATGTATTTGTGAGTTGATTGTTCGTTTCCACCGAGGTATATAAGGGTATCGCAGTTGCCCGTGATGTTCTCCCATGTATCGCGGTACAGCCCTTTAAGCTGGGCGATGTTCTGTATGATTATATTCATGGAAAGGTTTCGGCTGCGGCATACACTCAATACCTTTGGAAAATCGCCGCCCGTGCTGTCGCCCGATCCTGAGATCGATATATTGCTGAACTCATCCAGAATAAATCGAACATGCTTTTTCAGCCGTCCACGTTCTATAAAGTCAGCCTGGTAGAAAAGTTCCTTAAACATTTGCGAATACATCATGCTGGCAAGGAAGTTGAAGGACGAATCGTTATCCGACGTTACACAGAATATGGCTACTTTTTTCCGTCCAAGCTCCGCAAAGTCCAGTTCGTCTTCGCTGGTGAGCCGGGCGACTTCGGGAATATTGAACAAGGCCAGCCGGACGCCCGCCGTTACCAGTATGGATTTTGCTGTCTTGCCCGCTGCCAGCTTGAATAGATCGTATTGCTTGACCGCGATGTGCTCCGGCTTCTTTTGCCGCAGTTCGTCAAAAAGCTGGTCGAGGGGGTTTTTGTAGCTCTCGTCCTTTTCCTTTACCTCCGCGTACCGCAACATGTCGGCAACCATACTCATCGTCTGCTCATACACCGGCGCTTCGTACCAAAGGAAGAACATCAATGCTTGCAGCAGGCTTTCCTCCGCTTTCTGCCAAAAGGGATCGGAATGTTGCGCGTTGGGCGGTGTGGTGTTTTTTATGAAGTTGGTAATAAGGGAAATGATGTCATCATCTTTCCTGATATACGCAAACGGATTGTATCTATGCGAGTTCTTCATATCGATGAGGTTCAAAACCCGCACAGTGTACCCCATCTGCTCCAGCGCCGCGCCTACCGAGCGGGCGGCCTCTCCTTTTGGATCAGTTATGACAAAGCTGCAATTTCCATTCAAGATGTTAGGCAGGGAATAAAAGCGTGTTTTGCCGCTGCCGGAGCCGCCGATCACCAACACATTGAGATTGCGCTGGTGGGCGTACATATCCAAACCCAGCCGGATATTCTGCGAGAGTATGATGTTTTCGTCCTGCCGATATTTTTTCTGTAACGCCGCCACACTGCCGAATTGTGCGCTGCCATGCTCCTTGCCGTGCATAAAGTTACCGATCCTGAGCAGATAGTTTGCCAGCACCACCAGCCAGATTACCAGCGTCACCATAAGGAATGCCGCCGTGGAATCGGCGACTTCAAACCGGAACACCCGTATGCAGTTTTGGGTGAGTGCTTCTGAAAACTCATCAATCGGCATCCCCGCCCTGTAGCTCATGGCCAGCTTCGCCGCAAACCACATCATACCCAAAAGCAATACGCCCCATAGGATCAGTGTGCTTCTAAGTGATTTCTTTTCCATACTTTCCTCCAAAAAAAAGACATAAAAATATGAGTCATCCTCACTATGAAATGCGGATGGCCCTTGGGCGTATCGTTTGTGCTATTATCTCTCCCTTGCGTCCATACTCCTGACTTTCTTGATCGCCTTTTTGAACTCTTTGGAATACTGCGATACCTCCTTCCTCACAGCTTCCTTAACTTTTATAAGGTTACCGGGTTTCGTTGTGGAGAGATAGGCGAACGAGTATTCGGATGAGTCGATGCCAAACTTGGTTGCCAGGGCATAAGTAATGCTCTGCGCCAAGAATGAGTTGTCGGCGCGGTTGAACTTCTCGCCCTGCGTGGCAAAACACTTTGCATATACTCGCTCTCGCTGCAACGCCTTAAAACGTTGGTCGCGATCGAGGTTCTTCTTGAGCCGTATGGTATTCGATTCAGGATCAAACAACGCATCCTGTTCCAGCGAATCGTCCACATTGACTTTCACATCACTATTTGCCAGTGTTTCGATCAGGCTGTCCAGTTCATCATCCTCTATGCGCACAAAGTACGAATCCATGTTGATCTCCGCGCCCACAGTTTCCGAAACATCGTAAACGGTCGCATCCGTATAGCTGCCGGTCGGTTTGCCATCAACCAATTCCGGCATGGTAATTGTGATGCCGGTTGCGTCCTCCGACCGCTCACGCCCAATTGCTTTCCAGCGCGTATTGGACATAACCAGCGTGGCGTCCGGCTGCTGGTCTGCAATCTTCTTTTTGTTGCCATCGGAATAATCATATAACAGGGCCTGCACTTCAAGATACGCCTGCCAATTCTCCGATGTTACGGCATCCAGATTATTGCTGTTGATGTCTATCATGATCCCGCGTATCTCGTCCGTTTCCAGTTCTGTAATACGATGCTTTGCTGGAGCAGGCTGCTTCTTCGCTTCCGCTTTTGCTTTCTGCTCCAAATTGTCCTTTACGCTCCCACGCATGTCCGTCACATTATATTCCGAGATATTGTCATGCTCTACGGGCAGGCCCACGCGCTCACGCAGCGATGTGTACTTGGACAAATCTGGCTGCTTGAACATAATGTCGACGCGGTCGTTTTCGTCATTGTCGATGTTGCAATACGGAAATCCATATTCGTCGGCATGGGCTTTAAATTCCTCATAGACATCCTTAGGAATCCAATCCACCAGCAATGTTTCGCCGGATGAAAGCATGGATCTTATTTTTTGTTCACCCGATGCGGTAAGGTTTCGGTCGAAATATGCCTTGAGGAACGCGCTGAGGTTTGTAACGCCCTTTGCACCCTCCCGCAGCAGCTTATATGATATCTCCATACCCTGCGTCATGCCCTGTACGGCTATCCTGATTACTTCACTTTCCATCAATTCTTCCTCCTATCATTTCGCGTTACTCTCGGAAGTAGACTTAAATTCTTCTGGAATATTAGCTATATTGCTTGCAAACAGATTTTCCGAATAGTTATAATACTCAACTGCTGTATCAAACGTTAATATTTCAAGTATTTCCTGATTCTTAGATATGCGCTCAAAATATGCTTTTACCATCCCAATAGCACTGGCTTTGTCTGCATAAATGATAGGCAGATTATATTTTACGCCGCCAATTTCAAAGCTGGCATAATAATCCCTACCTGATATCAGCGCATTCAATTCCTCCAGTTCCCGTTCAATCGTTCTCTTTAAGAAATTCCGCGTAAAATCATCGAGACGCTCATCCTTATCTTTTACTTCACTTCGTGCGACATAAGCCCATCCCACCTGTTTTGAAATATATCCGGACATTGGTTTTTTTGATAGGACTGGCGATGCGATATCCACGTTGGAATTAGCAAATACCGGAAGTAGCACATACTCGTCAGACAGGTAATCTTGCATGGCAGTTTCAATGAACAACTCATGTGCTTCTACTGGAATATCCAGCATTTTCGCATGTTTCGCAATCTTTCTAGCATAGCTCTGAGCGTTTCTCTTTCCCCGCAGCTTCTTCGCCAGCAATGACATCAGAAATTCTTGGCTGTTCTTAAACGAATGATAATCGCTGTACTTATATGTATATGGGAATGTAATTATCGTACAGTCCTTAATGCCCACCATGCGTCCCATATTCATGGAGTTAGTCTGTGTTTCATAAAGTTTTACACTCATATTGTTATGTTCTGCTTCAAATATTATTTTCATTACTTCTCCTTTTTTGCGGAAATGAAAAAAGCAGCCTGGCGCTTTAGCCAAACTGCTCCACATTCCCTGTATTAAGCTATTTCGCATCCTCTTTTACATCGCCATCGGTATCAACATACACTATCGCCTGACACTTGGGACAAACAAAGACGCGGATTTTTATTTGAGGATTTTTACTTGCCCGCTCATGCATCGGGGTCTTACACTTCTTGCATTCCATACTGGATATCATTCCTTATCCATCTGGATGCGGAACATACGCACGTAGTCTTTCTGCGCTTCCAGTTCGCAATCCGCAATCAGGGTGTTAAACGGCTCATCCGTAGGATTGTCTTCCCGTTGCGCCGCCACCAGCGCGGATATATATTCCTGCCGCATGACCGGCGGTATGGATACAATGCAGTACCCTTTGTTCACCAGCACAAGATTCATCAGCAGCCGGGCAGTCCTGCCGTTGCCGTCCGTGAACGGGTGGATATCCACCAGCCCCCTGTGCGCGTATGCCGCCAGCAATACCGGATGCAGGTTGTCTTTTTGCTCGTTTAGGTTCTGGATGAACCAACGCATCCTCTCTGGAACATCCTTTGCTTCGGGCGGGATGTATTCCGTTCCGGTGATGAACACCTGGTGATCTCTGTATTTCCCTGCGTTCTCACTGTCGATGCCCTCGTAAAACAGGCGGTGCAATTCCTCAATAATCATTTCGGAAAACACAAGTTCGCCGCCACGCGCAACGGACAGCATATAATCATATGCTTTGGCATGACCGGTCGCCTCATAAAAATCCTTGACCGGTTTCCCTCCAGCAGTCAGCCCATCCTCCAGCAATACCTTTGTTTCGGTAAGCGTCAGCGTATTTCCTTCTAGGGCGTTGCTGCTGTATGTCGTGCCGATTTTATAATACTGGTCAAGTTCTTTCACTTCCTCCGGCGAAAGAGGACGATATTCATTTATCTTTTGTCTGTTATCATCAATCTTATGGAGCAAACTATCCAGATCCATTTTGCACCTCGTTTCTACATATATTATACCTTTTTCGTGATAGTAAAGCAATTCACGGCGGCTATCGCTCCAAATCAGAATCCTTTAACTTGGCTTCTATCAGTGCCATCCTTTCCCTGAATATTTCAGGCAGCTTCGCCGGATCGACTATCCCGGCAATATCATGTCGCCGCCATCTCTCCTGTTCATCGTTATCAAAGATATTGCGGCAGTACACTTTCGTTCCCCGTCCTGTTGGGGAACAGCCAAAGCCGCCCTCTGCCCTGTATACCTGATTACTTGGAATGCGATACTCTGGTGCAAGCGCCGATGCCTTTATTAAGACGAATTTCCCGTTATAGTCCATATCCTCACTACCGGGAATACAGACATCCGGTATAAACGGCGTTGTTTCAATGCTATGCTCCTCGCGATAATCAAGAATGTATTGTGCTTCTTGCCGTATCCGTTCTGTCAGATCGATCATTGCTTCCAGATAATTGCTAAAATAGTTGCCGCAATCATAGCTGGATATGAGATCATTGGCCGTTCGCTGCCATGTGACATAAGGCTGCACCGCCTTTGGGTTTTCCGCAATTACATAGTCTTTGCCGCAGATATGCACCGCTTCCCGTATCTTGTACCCCTGCACTATTTCATCTTTAAAATCATATCCCATATCAGCCCTCCGCTCTTTTCCTTAACCTCATAATCGGGCAGCACACAAGCGTACTACGAAAACTTTGCTTGCATCTATTTCTACATTTACAGCAAGTATTATTAAATTGTATTTGCCCTTTCGTATTTTTGAAAAACGCCCATTCACTTGCATTCTTTGCATGACTTAGAATTCCATACATGGCTCCCTCCAAAATCAGATTTTTAATACAGTGTTATTACCAAAATCATTTTCACCTCCCAATCAAAAAAGAGCGTTGATGCTCTTGGTGTCTTTTCATGACCACTACCATGCTTGGAAATGGCGCGGGAGATGTTTTGAAATCTCCATCTTCACGATATGACGGCAATAGCCTGTTGATGAATTTTAGCCGTCCCTTCAGGAATCGTATTTCCGCGTTTCCTAATATATATTTATGAAATGCTTTTATATCTGTTCGGGCCGGAATCAGCATTACTACCGTTGTGCCGGGTTTCCGCGACTCGTCATAACACTTTTTGATCCATGCCGAGAGTTGCCTGCCGTAAGGCGGATTGCAAAACACCCTCTCTCCCTGCCAATCCTGCATTAAGCCATCATCTTCCATTGTGTAGAATCTGTTGCATTTTGCATTTTGTATTGTTGCCGCAGGATCAAGTGTAAATCTAAATTCCATATTCAATTTGTCGAACAGTACCTGCGGCGTCTCCCATTCGTTTGATTTACTCGAAAACATTAAATTGCCATTCATCCGCAAACCTCCAAAATCAAAAAAAGAGCGTCAACGCTCCTTCTGATTATCTTCATCATCTCGTTCTGGCTGCTGCCATCGCTCTGTTTCGATATGATGTATCATCACATCGGAATCGCGCAGCACCTCATCGATCTGCTTAAGTCGATTTTTTGTCGCCAGATATTCTGTTTTATTCTGCGCTTTTGCATCCTCCAGCCGCATCCTCAATTCCGCTATTTCCTCATAATTATCACTAAATCCTTTCTTTTTTATTACATCCATCGCCAAGCCAATCTCTTCGCGCCGTTCCTGATCCAGCTTGTCCATAATATCCTTATATCGCTCCACTGTAACATGAGCTTCAAACAGCGCCTTATACTTCCGCCGCGCACCTTTAAGACGATATTTTTCTTCGGTCAGTTTTTTCAGCTTATCTTCCGCATCCTGTTTCATGCTGAGCAACTCGCTTTTCTTTGTAATATGATTATTTGTAACAAAATGTAGCTGCCGTTTGTATGAATAGAATTTGCGAAACTCTGACATCGGAAGCTGCGACCGCTTTTTGCTTTGCCGGATTTTTCCCAGCTTATACATATAGTAAAGATAGAGCGCTTCGTACCTTGTGAGCTTCCGGCGCTGGAATCGGCGCTTACAATACAGCTTTTGCGGCTTCCGGTATCGTGACCCCGGCTCCAGCCCGTGAATCTTCTGCTCTATGATATCAGGAGAGTAACCGAGCGTCTTTTCCCTAATGCGAAAAAACCGCAATCCTTCTGGCGGCTTTATCTTTGGATATTTACCGAACGTATCAACCTCATAGCCCATATTTTCAAGCTGGATGTAGAACTCTCCAAGTGATTCTGATTTTGCGATGCAAGTCTCAATATCATTTACGATCATCTGCTTAAAGGAACGCCGACCGCTTCTATGACGTTTCAGGTATTCGGCGTATGGCATCCTTGAGCCAGGAACATAATCAATTACGGACAGACCATACTTCTTGCAGATTTCATTGTTGATCTCGAAAATGTATTTATAGAACTCATCATCGGTCATATGGAACTTGTTGCCGGTGATGCAGGAAACGGAGTTTACTACGATGTGGCTATGGATATGCTCACGGTCAAGGTGCGTGCCAATCACCGCCTCAAAATCCGACAACCACCGCTTCGTATATTCCAGGCTGATCTTATGCGCCAGTTCGGGTGTGACCTCGCCGGGCAAGAACGATTGAATGATGTGATACCCCAGCCGCCCATCCTCCTTTCCAGCCAGCTTCTTAGTTGCCGCCATTTTTTCAGCCGCCGTTTTGGGATTGCAGTTGATGCCGGATACATACTTGTCATGCCAAACTTTTCTCTCATCAGCCACATATTCCAACAAGTTATCTATATCACTGGAATCCACCGTTTTTTCATCTGTCATAGCGTAATTGGTGGCACGCTTCAAATGCCCTTCCGACCGGATCACCTTTATTTTTACATATGCCATTTTCTAACTCCTTGTCCGTATCCCTCCTAACTGTTCGTCAATAATCCGCCAAATTTCTTCAAGGAATGTTTCCACCCTATCCATACTGGCGGGAGAGATACGCTTATCAGAATTCGCTACTTTTGCGATCTGATTGATATTCTTTCCGATTGAATTCATTTCCCGGTAGACATCACGCACGACGCGCCTGTCGATGACGATAACCTTTTCATCACTCAAACAGCAACGCCGTATATATGCCGCAACAGAATTACCTGATTGTTGTGCGTTCCTATGTAGCTGAAAATATTCCGATTCGTCAAATCTTGCTTCAACGCGGTTTCTTCTCTTTAGCATTAAATCAACCCTTTCGTTAAATTAAAAATAGCGCCGTAAGGCGCTGGGGGATTGGGGGCGTAGCCACTAACAAGGTGCAGAATGCCGACATTCTGCGATCCTTGCTGCCAAGTGGAACACCCTTCGAAGCTCCACTGGAACATTGAAAGGAACAATGTCGAAGCCTGCGGTATGAACCTGTCCCGCCACATTTTTCTTTTCCAAATATTACTCCAGCCATGTTCTACTAAGTCTTAACTCTGAATACCATCACGATAGATAATCTGTGACGAACAATAAGTAATCAGATCTACTGCGAGATAAGTAAAAGCAAGGTGCCTACCACTAGTAATGCCAGGCCAAGTAC
Source organism: Christensenellaceae bacterium OttesenSCG-928-K19 (assembly GCA_030266015.1). Lineage (GTDB taxonomy): Bacteria > Bacillota > Clostridia > Christensenellales > Christensenellaceae > UBA5399. Next base: position 25,671 of record JAJDHD010000025.1, read on the forward strand.
CGATTTTTTTGAAAAGCGTTCTTTCAATATAATTATGCTGAAAACCACTGTCACTAAAATACTCAATTTATCAATCGGGATTACAACACTTGCGGGTCCATCATGGAGCGCTCCATAAAAGCAAAGCCATGATGCACCCGTTGCAACACCGGAAAGCACCAAGAACAGCCAGCTCCGTTTGTCTATTGTCTTAACATCACGCTGCTTCCCACGCAAAAAAACAATGCACCATGCCATGATGACTACAACAACCGTACGTATAGCAGTGCCTAGATTGGAGTTGATATTGCTGATACCAACTTTTCCCAGAATAGCTTGCAAGCTTGCAAAGACCGCAGCGAGCATGGCAAAGATGATCCACTTTTTACTATCGGCAGACTTACTGTCATGATTTTTTTTCGCAACCGATTTGGATACCATAAGATAGGTGCCAACTGTAATCAGTACAATTGCAAGCGCGCCCAATCCTGTGATTGATTCACCAAGAAAGATGAGTGCAAGTAGCATTGTTAAAACCACGCTGAATCTATCTATTGCCGTCACTTTATTCACTTCGCCGATTTGAAGCGCCTTAAAATAGCACAGCCACGAACCGCCTGTTGCTAATCCTGACAATATAAGGAATACAAGGCTATATGAGTCTATCGATCCTAAAGCTTCATAGGCATCAGTAGCAAAGACGATAATCCAGGCAAACGCCAGCACAACAAGGGTGCGAATAGCTGTTGCAAGATTAGAGTCGGTATTTTTGATTCCAATTTTTGCAAGAATAGAAGTAATTCCTGCAAAAAAGGCTGACGCAAAGGCAAGTACGATCCACATAGAGTTTCCTTATTCCACATCGAAATGCATCGGATTTTCTAATAGCGTTAAAGTCCAATCATATGTAGATATATTCTACCAAACCACACTACTTAATACAATCATGGGGAGCAGCTTTGCTGACCGCTCCCCACAGCCCAGGAGGAACAGAAATTACCTCGCACATTCATAATCGTGTTCTTCTTCGCTTACAGCATCCGTATCCAGTTCAGCCACCTCACCCTCATCTTTCATCACAACCTCCGGTTCTTTCTTATCAAGGTCAAGCTCCACATTAAGCCGCGCCACGCGCTGCTTTTTCTCCACGAGTTTATCTTCCTGCGGGAACGGTTTTTCCAGTTCCAGCTTTGCTTTTTCAATCTGTTTTTCAAGATCAACGATCTTCTCGTTGCACTTATCGATCAGCTTACCAATACCCTTGGCGACATTCTCGATGCGGGTTATGTTGCCTGTCTCGCTCTTAGAAAGCTCTATGGAATAGGAATGGTTGCCCTTGAGCGTCAGCGTCACCTCCTTGGTGAAGATATTGGCCTCCATACTCAGGTCAAAGTGCAGATACTGTCCGACCGGATAGGGCTTATCCGACTTCGCTGCCAACGGGCAGAGCGCCAACAGCACTGTGCCAGCTTTCTCTTTGTCAGTGTACTCAGCGCCGCCGATTTGGATAGTAAAATCTTTTCCCCCGTGCTTAGCTACTTCGGATATATCCTTGTTGTACGATTCTATCAGGGATTTGTTAGTGCTGATGCCATGCGGCAGCGTGCGCGAAACCATATCCTGGAGCCGGAACTGCTGCGATTTGTGCTTATTCCGTAGCAGCTCCAACCGGGCAACATCAAGATCAAGGTCCATCTTCTCACGTATCAAGGGATTGCCAGATGCCAGCGCCTTTACTTCCGCATAGTTGAGCGTCATATCGTCAAGATCGTCCATGCGTCGTGACGGCGCTTTGTTGGTCATAATCTGGCTGATGAATTTCTGTTTGTTCTCGATGATCTGAAAATTGTAGCTGTCAAAAGTTTGCTCTTTTACATAACGAAATACCTCCACTTCATCATACATATTGCCGGGTCGGATGATTCTACCTTCGCGCTGCTGGAGATCAGACGGCCTCCATGGTACGTCCAAATGATGCAACGCATAGAGCCTGTCCTGGACGTTGGTTCCAGCGCCCATCTTGGCGGTGCTGCCCATCAATACACGAACAGCGCCGCTCCTGACCTTTGCAAACAGGTTCGCTTTCTGTACATCCGTTTTAGCTTCATGGATAAAAGCGATTTCTTCAGGAGGGATACCCATGCCTGCCAGCTTAAACTTAATGTCATTATAGATATCATGGAATTGCGCATCGTCCATTTCATACTCGCCAAGCTCGTTTTTTGTCATTTGAATAATGGAATGTGGCGTACCGATGTCACAAAACACAAGCTGCGTAGCCTTATCTTCCATTTTCTCCTGCCAGATACGGTGAATGTTCTCGCACGCCGCCCATACCTTGCTGTCTTCTTCATCCGGTAGCTCCGGGTCGATCAAGCGAACATCGAGCGCCAGGTTGCGCCCGTCTGTTGTCACCTTAAGCATGTTGTCTTCCGATGGGTCAACATGCTTGCCACGAATGGCTTCCGACCGTTCCACAAGCTCAGACACCATCGCACGCTGCATCTCGCTGGGCTTGAGCAGTATAGCCTGTGGTTTGCCGCCCTTCATCTTCGGAACGGGCAAGTTCAAATCGGCTGCCACCTTAATATCCGCCACATTCGCAAACATCGCACAGAGCTCCGGGAGGTTATAGAAAGTGGAAAGGCGGGTTTTTAGTCGGTATCCTTGCCCAGATGGGGCAAGCTCCAACGCCGTCCTTGTTTCCGCGAACACAGACGCCCAGGCATCGAAGTTCTCTACCCCGCGGGCGCGTAGTTCATCGTATTGCAGATACCGCTGGTTGGTATACATTTCAGCAAGCGTATTGCTAATGGGCGTTCCTGTGGCGAACACAATACCGCGTGCGTCAGTGATCACATCCATGTAACGACACTTCATAAAAAGATCGCTGGATTTCTTTGCGTCTGTCTGGGATATCCCCGCCACATTACGCATCTTTGTCGTCAGCGCGAGATTTTTGAACTCATGGCTTTCATCCACCACCAGCATATCAATGCCGAGTTCCTCAAATTTCAATAGATCGTCTCGCGTGCCTTCCGTCAGGTTTTTCAGTTTTGCCTCCAGCCGCCGCTGCGTTGCCACCATCTGCTTGATCGTCCAGTGTTCACCGTTGTTGCGCTTCGCTTCATCTATCTGCCTCATCACTGAATCGACCTGCTCCCGAAGGTGGTTCTCCTGCCACGAAGCGGACATGGGTATCTTCTCAAGCTGGGAGTGCCCCATAATCACCGCATCATATTCGCCGGTGGCAATCCGCGCGCAGAACTTCCTGCGTTTCTTCTTTTCAAAATCCTGTTTCGACACCACCAATATATTCGCGGCGGGGTATAGCCTGAGATACTCGCTTGCCCATTGCTCCACAAGATGATTGGGCACTACAACCAGGGCTTTGTTGCACAGCGCCAGCCGCTTACTTTCCTGAATGGCTCCGACAATTTCAAACGTCTTGCCTGCGCCTACTTCGTGCCCCAGCAGGGTGTTGCCGCCATAAAGGATGCGGGCGATGGCGTTGCGCTGATGTTCATGCAGGGATATTTCCGGGTTCATTCCATAGAAACGAAGATTACTGCCGTCATATTCGCGCGACCTTAGATTGTTGTACTCGTCGTTGTATTTCCTGACCAGCCGCTCCCGCCGCTGCGGGTCATCGAACACCCACTCCCGGAATTTATCTTTCAAAAGCGCCTGCTTTTCCTGCGCAAGTATCGTTTCCTCGTTGTTGACCACATAATACTCTTTGCCATCGGGATCGTACTTCTTATCCCGCACAACCGCCGCCCGCAGATTCAGTGTCGTTTCTATAATATGGTACGCGTCCATGCGCTCCGTGCCGTATGTTTCCTGCGCCAACACATCGCCATGCGTATAGGGCTTGTTGCCCACCGACCACAGTGACGAATATGGCGAATACTGCACGTTGATGCGATCCCTGTAATAGCCTGCCGGTTCGAGCGTATCCAGTATGAAATCCCGGACGTCATCTGCCGGCACCCACACACTGCCCAGCCGCACCTCAATGTCAGCGGCTTCAATGTCTTCGGGAATCACTTCGGCCAGAGCCTCCACGTTCACCTTGAACATCTCATCGCCCTCGGCTTTGATCCGCGCCAGCTTCAGCTTGTCCCGCACACTGCCGGACAGATATTCGTCTTTTGGGAGCCAGCCTTGCGTGATGTCATCCGCATCGTTCATGGGATCCCTGAATATGACGCCCTGCAAATCCCGCACGACCTGCGCGGGCGGTGTTCCGGTCAGTTCGCTCATGAATGATATATCCACCCGTCCACGTTCCGCCATGCTCACAATCAGGGCTTCATCCGCTGTATCCACTTTTTCTATCTGTGCGTGGGGTTTGATGGTGCGCCTCGTAAAAAATGCCGCCTTGCCCTCAAACTCATTTTCCTCATTCAAAACCTCAAGAGAGCAGAGCAGCGGATAATCCGCATCCAGCTTGAACGCCCGTTTGTTTCCGTGGCTGTTTATGATTCCATATTTCTTTGTAAAATCATCATAACGTGAATTCAATACCGCTTGCAGCGCCTCAATATCACCATCCGGCATGTTCGCCATTTGTGCGTCTATGATTTCCCGCACAGTCTGCCGAATATTGATCATGCCCCGCACACGCTCCTGCGCTGTCTCGTTCATTTCAGCCTTGTGCATCATGGAGTTCTCACGATAATATATTTCGTCATCATGGATGGTGTATGTGAAATTCTTTACTCTGGGGTCGGCGGGGATAGTGGCGTCATCGGAAGGCTCCTCCAACTCCTCATCAAGCTCCACTTCCGTATACTGTCCATCCAGATTCTCCACTGCGTATTTGAGTAGCTCTGAAAGCTCCCGGTCTTCAAACGGCAGGCACGCGGTGTCCTTTCCATTGCCGTACATGCCATCATCGAATGCCATCGTGCCCAAAACCATTTCGGGGTGGTCGGCATAATATTGATTGATGGGAACGCCGTCCTCTGTCTCGGTGAGATGCACCCAACTAGGCAGTATGTCTATGGCTCGGTCGCGCTTTTGAAGGAAGATAATGTCGGTCGTGACTTCCGTCCCGGCGTTGGCCTTAAAAGCGTTATTGGGCAACCGGATAGCGCCGATCAGCTCTGCGCGCTGGGCAATGTACTTGCGAAGCTGGGAGTTTGCCTTATCCAGCGTGCCCTTTGAGGTTACAAACGCAATCAGGCCACCGGGCCGCACCTTGTCTATGGTCTTTGCAAAAAAGTAATCGTGGATCAAAAAGTTATATTTGTTGTATCGCGCATCCGAAACCTTGTATGTACCAAATGGCACATTACCAACCGCCACATCAAAGAAGTTATCATCGAATAAGGTATCTTCATAACCGCCTGTGGTGATGTTCACATCCTGGTAAAGCTGCCGGGCAATTCGGCTGGTGATGCTGTCGATCTCAACGCCATAGATTTTGGATTCGCTCATGCTCTCAGGCATGTTGCCGTAAAAGTTGCCTGAACCACATGCCGGGTCTATGATGCTGCCTTTGTGGAATCCGAGCTTCTCCAGACCGGCATACATCGCCTTAATTACGATGGGCGCGGTGTAGTGGCCGTTAACGGTTGTGTTGCGTGCCGCGAAGTGTTCTTCTTCTGTCAACAGCGCCTTTAGCTCTGCGTATTCATTCGTCCATGATGCATTGCCCTCGTCAAACGCTTGCGGGATAGCGCCCCAGCCGGTGTACCCGGCAATCACGTCCTGTTCGTCGGGAGTCGCCAGCCGGTCTTCACCTTCAACCGCTTTCAGCATCCTGATCGCCGCAACATTTTTCTGGAATCGCGTCTTCGCACCGGCAACACCATAGTTATCATCTGTGATGCGATAATTATGCTTTTCAGGCTGGCTCTGTACCGATACTTCCGGTTCTTCCGCCTGAACAGGCGCATCTTCCACAAATTGTCGGACAAAAGAAATAGGCTCTGAGCGGAATATTGGAAAACCTACCGCATCCTGAAATGTGATGTCCTGCATACTGACGTGACCAAATTCATAATTCACTTTCACAATCACGAATTTGCGGTCATCAATTTGCAATTCCATACCAACCGGAATGTAATCCGCACCGTCGCGCACCTCTGTTTGCACATGTCCGATGCCATCGTCGTCTAATTCAAAAAGAGCAACGCTGTTGCCCTTTGACCAAAGCTCCATCAGATTATGCTGCCACTGGTTCGCCGGAAAACCCGTCGCCTTTACCGTATACTGTTCCTCGCCGCCACTGATCGATATATTGATTGTATTGAGGCCCAATATGTCAGATGCTTTTTCAATATCGTCTTTGAAAAACAGATAATCGTCACCCACCTGAAAACCCAGCAGATGATCCGGATACTGCTCTTTTAATGCTCCGTACTCCTTCACCTGATCGACAGACATTGTAACCCCGGCGACCGCAGGCATCTGATCGGCGGATTCCTCCCCAGGCGTAATGACTTCGTTTTCGATTTCGGCAAGCTGCTCCCGCGTCTTTTGCTCCGCCAGCCATTCTTCAAAGAATGGAACGTCCGGTACAATCGTGGTGGGCTCATCAACCACCAAAAGCTTCTGGTTGCGCCACCGATCACTATCCGCAATACCTTCCAGCAATTCAGCCCTGGTCTTTACCTTTTGCAGCAACGGATATTCCGGATCGGTGAGTGTTATGGTGTCGTCGGTTATGTCAACAATCTGATGGTCTGCGCCATCTACATAGACCGTTGTGCCAATATCCAGCTTGTATGCGCCTTTTTTCAGGGCTTCATGATAAAGGCGATTGCGTTCGTGGTATAACTCCTGCTCGGCACGGGCTCTCTGTTGCCTTAATTCATGCCATTCGTGATAGTATGGAATTTCCGCTACCTTTTCGGGCGACAGGTACCGGCCATCCTCCACCAGCGCTTTCAACCGCGCATTGACCTTCGCCCACGAAAGCTGCAACGGTTCTTCAGCGTTATCCTTTTGCAGCTTAATGCCCTTACCGTCATGGTCAGCATATCCTCTGATTCCATCTGGATAGTATTCCGTGCCGCCGCCAATCCCATACTCTTTTTTCAGAAAACGTATGTTATCCGCATTGGATTCTTTTCTGGAATACTGCTCATAGATACGCAACCTACCACCTTCAACATGACTGCCGCGCAGCAGCACATGGTCTATATCTTCCTGCGTAATTTCCCCGGAAAAAGAAGAACCGGCTGATATTTCATCAACCGGCTCCGGTAGTTCCTGTGTTTGCTCTAATTCGTCAGGTTGTAGACGATCTCGTTCAGCACGATCTCCTCTGCCTGGTCGTTTATCTGGTTGTTGTACCTCACCACCGCCAGAAAGTCCTCCGTCCTGGGCGGGGGCGTCTGTTTCTTGAGTCTCGCCATAATCACGTCCTTGCGCGTCTCGGCCTGCTCCTGAATCTCCCGGCAATGCTTGTCCAGGATCCCTTCCGTCAGTAGGCTGGTGTATAGGCTGTTCCTGTGGTTTTTGAGGAACGTCTTGCGCATCCGTCCGTATTTGGTCAGCATTTCCGCTTTCGCGTCCATCGTGAGATCGGGATACAGAATCCCGTCCTCGCCCTGCGTGTAAGTCAGATTCAACATTTCTTTCACTCCTTCCATTTTCCTTAACCGTCCTCTCTATCTTAATAAGCAGTTCCCGCGCCAGATCACTGGTGGCGCACCCTAATACGTTGACCGTCCTCTGTGTGTTGAAGTATTCGATGCCGCGGAAGCCGAGCTTTGGATTTGCCACTCCGCAGCGTTTCTGCACCATGTATTCGATGCTGTCTTTGAGTAGGGCAATGAAATTCCACTGCATGTCCTGCTCAGATAAATCCATAAGTGCGCTGTGCTGCGCCGACTGCACCAGTTGATCAAAGTAGCTCTGGTAGTTATCCTCCACCACTGACTGCACCGCCGCCCGCAGACTGCTCCTGAAATTGATCTTTTCATTGCTTGGTACAATATCTTCTTCCTCCAGCAGCATGAGCGATACAGTTTCAGCGTTGCCGCGTGTCAGCTTCCACAGCTTGGGTGAGGCTTTGCGCTTGGCAATGGTATCTGTCACATCGAATACATATTTAATCTTATCACTTTTATGATTCGCGTCAAAAATTGCGATGCCGCGCGCACCGCTCTTGATCCAGCATCCAAGCCTGTTCCACAAATCGAAGGAAGCGCACATGGTCGCATCCTGCCGCTGGCCGTAGATCATCACCTGGTCGGCAAAGTGATATTTGTACATATATGCGGCGGTATTTAAAAAATGCGCCCACCGGTCTTTG
>JAJDHD010000026.1 GCA_030266015.1 Christensenellaceae bacterium OttesenSCG-928-K19
AATGATTGGGAGGAAGCCCCTTATGACAAAGTTGTTGAATATGACCATCGGTGAAATGCTGGAAAAGCAGGCGAGAGATTACCCTGACAACGAGGGACTGGTGGTGCCATATTGTGATTTGCGCTATACATATAAAGAACTGAATGAAGTGGTGGACGTGATTGCGCGTGGCTTTATGGGAATGGGTGTGCAAAAAGGCGATCATGTTTCAATATGGGCTACAAACTATCCTGAATGGGTGCTGACACAGTTTGCGACCGCAAAAATTGGTGCAGTGCTGGTTACGGTTAACACAAATTATAAGCAATTTGAACTGGAATACCTATTGAAGCAGAGTGACACATCCACATTGGTTATGATCAGTGGGTTTAAGGATTCTAATTATGTAGAGCACATTCGCGGCCTTTGCCCCGAGCTTAATGAAGCGGAACCGGGCAAACTTAGCTCCAAAAAGCTGCCATATTTAAAAAATGTTATTTATCTGGATGATGACGAGCAGGCGGGCATGTTCCACTGGAAGGACTTATATAAGTTCGCTGAAAAGGTGACGGATGAGGAGTATGAAGCGAGAAAAAGCTCGCTCGACCCGCAGGACGTGGTGAATATGCAATATACCTCTGGCACAACAGGATTTCCCAAGGGTGTTATGCTGACGCATTACAACTTGGTGAATAATGGCGTGGCGGTGGGAGATTGTATGAAGCTGACGCCCAACGACCGGCTTCTGATTCCGGTGCCGTTATTTCACTGTTTTGGTTGTGTGCTTGGTGTTATGGCAAGCTTTACCCATGCAACGACGATGTTGCTTTTGGATGCGTTTAATCCTGTTAAGGTAATGAGTATTATACAAGACGAAAAGTGCACGGCTGTGCATGGTGTACCCACAATGTTTATCTCGATGCTGGATCATCCTGATTTTGAACAATATGATTTTTCTACATTGCGGACAGGTATTATGGCGGGTTCGCCCTGCCCAATTGAATTCATGAAGCGCGCGATGAGCGACATGAACATGACGGAAATTACAATTACCTATGGGCAGACAGAGTCCTCGCCGGCTATCACAATGACTCGTACGGACGATCCGATAGAAAAACGTGTGGAAACAATAGGCCAGCATGTGCCTGGCGTGGAAGCTAAGATTGTCGACCCGGAAACAGGTGAGGATGTGCCTTATGGCGTGCAGGGTGAGATTGTGGCGCGCGGCTATAATATTATGAAGGGCTATTATAAAATGCCTGAAGCAACGGCGCAGGCGATTGATGAGGAGAAATGGCTGCATACTGGCGACCTTGGCACTATGGATGCGGATGGGTACTTCAAGGTGACAGGCCGGTTGAAGGACATGATTATCCGTGGAGGGGAGAACATTTACCCGCGGGAGATAGAAGAGTTTATTTACACGCATCCGGCGGTGCGCGACGTGCAGGTGGTGGGCGTGCCGGACAAGCGGTATGGTGAAGAAGTTTTGGCATGTGTGATTTTGAAGGAAGACGCGGAGCCGGTGACGGAGGAGGGGATGATCCAGTTTGTAAAAGAGGGGCTTTCCCGCTTCAAGTCGCCGCGGTATGTAAAATTTATTGATGAATTCCCCATGACTGCAAGCGGAAAAATACAAAAATATAAATTGCGTGAATGGGCGATAGAAGAGCTTGGCTTGCAGGAAGCTGCAAAAATAGAGACAGCGTAAAAGGAAGTGTAAAATATGCAGCAGATAGATAAGATTGCCATCCATAACCTGTTTGGGATTGAAGGCCTTGATATTGCGTGGTATGGCATTATCATTGCGGCGGGCATTGTAATAGGTGTTGCAGTGGCGGTGTGGCAGGCAAAAAAGAGAGGCTATACCTCCGAGTTGATTTTTGACCTGATGATTGTGGCGCTGCCGCTTGCTATTGTGGGCGCACGGCTTTATTATGTCGCGTTTGAATGGGATTATTATTCCCAGCATCCGGAGAAAATCATAGAGGTGTGGAACGGCGGTATTGCCATATATGGGGCGGTGATTGGCGCTGTTGTGGCGGCGCTTATCGTTTGCAAGTGGCGGAAATTTCCGTTGGGGAGGATGCTCGACATTGCGGTGCCCGGGCTGATTTTGGGCCAGGCAATCGGCCGGTGGGGCAATTTTGTCAATCAGGAGGCATTTGGCGCGGCGGTGACAGACCCGGCAATGCAATATTTCCCGTTTGCAGTTTATGTGGAGAATGTTTTTGTAGGCGGGGAGACGCTCAATGGCTGGTTTTACGCAACCTTCTTTTATGAAAGCATGTGGAATCTAGGCGTATTTGTGCTGCTGCTGTGGTATGCAAAGCGCGCGAAGCATGACGGGAATGTTTTCGCTATGTACCTGATCGGGTATGGAATCGGCCGTTTGTGGATTGAGGGGGTGCGTATCCATACGCTGACAATGTGGCCGGGCGGCATGCCCGTTTCACAGTTCCTGTCCATTGTGCTGATTGCCATAGGCGTTATTTATATCCTAGTGATGCGTAAACGCGGTAAGCCAAACATGGTGTATGAAGGCCGGTATTTGCATGGCTGGCTGGAAGAACATGAAGAGGAAGAAAAAGAGTTGAAAAAAGCTGCGCGGGAGCAACGGAAAAAAGACAAAGACGCGCAAAAAATAAAAAACGCTTCGGCAAAGGTGAAAGAGAAAGCTGCCGAAGGGAAAACGGAAGAAGCTGGCGAATGAGAAATTTAACAATGCTGACAGACCTGTACCAAATCACAATGATGTACGGGTATTATAAAGCGGGCAAGCATAAAGAAGAAGCGGTTTACGACCTGTTTTTCAGGAAGAAATCGGACGAGACAAATTACGCGATCTGTGCGGGGCTGGACCAGGCAATAGACCTGATAAAAAGCATTCGGTTTGAGGAGGAGGATATCACATACCTTCGCTCGCTGAATTTATTTGGTGAGGATTTTCTGGATATGCTGCGAACGCTCCGCTTCACAGGTAATGTGTATGCGGTGCCGGAGGGCACGGTTGTATTTCCCATGGAGCCGCTGGTGCGCGTCCATGCGCCGATTTGCGAAGCACAGCTTATTGAAACGGCATTGCTTAATATCATCAACCACCAGACGTTGATTGCCACAAAGGCGAGCAGGGTGGTTTATGCCGCGCAGGGAGATGCGGTGATGGAATTTGGCCTGCGGCGGGCACAGGGGCCGGACGCCGGTATCTATGGCGCGCGCGCGTCTGTTATTGGCGGATGTGGCTCTACATCAAATGTGCTGGCGGCACAGATGTTTGACATCCCCCCGGCGGGTACACAGGCGCATAGCTGGGTGATGAGCTTTGATGACGAGCTTGCGGCATTCCGTGCCTATGCGGATACCTATCCAAGCAACTGCTTGCTGCTGGTGGATACCTATAATACATTAAAGAGCGGCGTGCCCAATGCCATAACCGTATTCCGCGAATTGCGGGAAAAGGGATACAAGCCTGTGGGCATACGGTTGGATTCGGGCGATCTTGCATATCTATCCAAGCAAGCGAGGAAGATGCTGGATGAAGCTGGGTTTGCGGATGCCCGTATTTTTGCGTCCAGCGACCTTGACGAACATACGATAGCGGACCTGAAGCAGCAGGGCGCAAAAATAGATGTTTGGGGCGTGGGAACAAGATTGATCACCGCGCATGACCATCCCTCGCTGGGGGGCGTGTACAAGCTGGCGGCATCGGGAAAGCCGGGCGCACTAATACCGAAACTAAAAGTAAGCGAGAATGCTTGGAAAATTACCAATCCCGGCATCAAAAAAATAGCTCGACTTTATTCTAATCAGGATGGGAAGGCGATTGCGGATTTGATTATGCTGGAGGACGAAGTAATTGACGAGAGCAAGCCTCTCACAATATTTGATCCGGTGGAGACGTGGAAGAGCATGACGGTGGAGGATTTTAATGTCCGATATCTGATGATCCCTGTGTTTGAAAACGGCAGGCAGGTCTACGAAACACCTTCGCTGATGGAGATACATAAGTATGCTATAGCGGAGAAAGAGACGTTCTGGGATGAGTTTTTGCGCGTAAAGCGCCCGCATATCTACAAGGTTGACTTGTCGGACAATCTGTTTGACTTGAAAAAAGAGCTTTTGAAAACAACAAAGAGCCGAACGAAATAGGCTGGTTATGTCAGTTTTTTAGATGAAGTTGTAGTTTGGTGTCCTGTCTTTTTGGCAGGACATTTTTATTGCGTGGAAATATAATGGCATAGGGAAACGCAACACATGGTGAGAAAGCATGAATTGCAATTAACAAAAATAAAAATTGCATAAAATGTGAATAAAAGTTAAAATATCGGTTTAAAACACTTGAATATGAATTATATAAATGATACAATGTCATTAAAGATGAGATGAGTTATTAAATTTTCGGTGTGTAATGGAGGATAACCGATATGACATATGTAGAGAATGTAATGGGGTGGCTAAGACAAAAGCACCCGGAGCAAACAGAGTTTTTGCAGGCGGCAGACGAAGTGTTGCCCACGCTCGCGCCGGTGTGTGACAAGCGTCCCGAGATTGAAGAAAATGGTCTTTTGGAGCGGCTGGTGGTGCCCGAGCGCACTATCATGTTTCGCGTGCCGTGGGTGGACGACAATGGCAAAGTACAGGTAAATAATGGGATGCGTGTTGAGTTTAGCAGCGCGATTGGCCCATATAAAGGCGGTCTTAGATTCCATCCGTCTGTGAACCTGAGCATCATCAAATTCCTGGGTTTTGAGCAGATATTCAAAAACTCACTGACCGGGCTGCCCATAGGTGGTGGCAAAGGCGGTTGTGATTTTGACCCCAAAGGGAAATCGGATGGGGAAGTGATGCGGTTTTGCCAAGCGTTTATGTCGGAATTGTTCCGCCACATTGGTGCGGATACAGACGTACCCGCGGGAGATATTGGTGTAGGTGGCCGGGAGATTGGCTATATGTACGGTATGTACAAAAAGCTGACCAATAAATTTGAAGGCGTGCTGACGGGTAAAGGCTTGGAATATGGCGGCAGCCTGGCGCGTACCGAGGCGACCGGCTATGGCCTTGTATATTTTGTGGACGAGATGATAAAAGCAAAGGGAAAGTCCTTTGAGGGCGCGACGGTATCCATTTCAGGCTCAGGCAATGTGGCGATTTATGCGACACAAAAAGTGCAGGAGCTTGGTGGCAAGGTAGTTACGCTTTCCGATAGTAACGGTTATATCTACGATTCGGAGGGAATCGATCTTGCGTTGATCCGGGAAATAAAGGAAGTGCAGCGTGGCAGGATTAAAGAATATGCGGACGCCAGGAAAAGTGCTGAGTTTGATCCGGCGTTTAGAGATATCTGGAATGTGAAGTGTGATATCGCTCTGCCTTGTGCCACGCAGAATGAGCTGGATGAGGAAGCGGCACGTGTGCTTGTGAAAAACGGTTGCTATGCTGTGGGTGAGGGCGCAAATATGCCCACGACAATTGAAGGTACTAACGTATTCATGGAGAATGGCGTGTTGTTTGCACCGGGTAAGGCTGCAAACGCGGGCGGTGTGGCAACCTCTGCACTGGAAATGGCGCAAAATAGTATGCGTATGCCATGGACATTTGAGGAGGTAGACGCAAAGCTGAAAACGATTATGGTAAATATCTATAAGATGAGCGCGGCCGCGGCGGAAAAATATGGTATGAAGGATAACTATGTAGCGGGCGCAAACATTGCAGGCTTTGAAAAGGTTGCAAATGCCATGCTGGCACAAGGCATTGTATAAGAAACAACGAGTATTGCATAGAAAAAAATCCGGCAAGAGACCTGCCGGATTTTTAATTTTCACAAAAATTGATGGGTTGAAAACAGTGTAGTAATAGCTTTTTGTTAGGGGTTATTGTTTGACAGTAACTGTATTTGTGTTTACAATATTAGCAGGTTGTTTAGATTAAAATCAGAGGCTTTGCGCAATGCGGGGCCATGGTGATATTATCGGAGGTGTAGTACATTGTTGCTAGAGATCAACAAGAATGAAGCGGAGCGTACTTTAGATGTGATGGTGGAAGGGGATATTGATGTAAACAGTGTCCGCCAGTTAAAAAAAGAGCTGGAGGAAAACATTGAAGCCTTTCAGCCGGATGTTATTATTGACTGCAGCAAGCTGAACTACATCGATTCCACCGGCTTGGGAACGTTGGTCAGCGTACTGAAAAAGGTGCAGAAATATGATGGTAAGATCAGAATTACGGCATTAAAGCCATATCTCTTCAAAATATTTGAAGTGACAGGGCTTGCCGGGTTATTTGAAATCGAGGTGGCGGAAGCATGACGGAATATGTGAAGATGCAGTTTCCGGCGGATACGGAATATATCAGCGCCATCAGGCTGGCGGTTTCCGGCGTTGCGGGAAAAAAAGATTATAACGTAGATGAGATCGAAGACTTGAAATCTTGTGTTTCCGAAGCTTGCCTTTTGGTGCTTTGCGGACAGGAATGCAGTGGGCTTTCGGTTGATATTGCGATAGAGGATTCGTTGAAGCTCAAGGTGGAGGGGTTGGATGCAAAACCCCTTGCATGCGAGGAATGTGAAGACTTTAATGAGGAAATCAGCAAGCTGATGATAGAGGCGTTGAGTGAGAATGTGGAGTTTAAGGAAGTGGACGGTATTTTATATACGGTTTCATTTGAAAAGTAACCACAACGACACAGTGGAGAAAAATACATGGCAACAGCAAAAACAGTAACGCCTACCATTAGCAGCGAAGAGTTGTTTTTGGAATATGCGGAAACAAAAGACATAGATATAAGAAACCAGCTTATAGAGCGATATCTTTATATTGCGGAAATTGCGGCAAAGAAGTTTGCGGGCAGGGGTGTGGATTATGAAGATCTGTTTCAGGTTGCCTCCCTTGCGCTGGTAAAAGCGCTGGAGCGCTTTGAGCCGGAGCGCGGTATTAAATTTCCAAGCTATGCGACTCCTTCCCTGATTGGTGAGATCAAAAACTATTTCCGGGATTCCTCCCGGGTAATGCGCCTTCCCCGAAGGGATACGGAGCAGCTAAAAAAAATGAACCTTTATATCCAGGAATATCTTGCCGAAAATGCAGTAAAGCCTTCTCCAAAGCAGATTGCAGAGCGCCTTGATATCACAGTTGACCGCGTGCTGGAGGTGCTGGAGATGAAGCAGGCTGATAATATTATGTCGCTTGATTCTGCTTTATCGGTGGGGGAGAATTGTTCGCTTGGAAATGTGCTTGGGCAGGAGGATGAAAGTTTTGAGCGCATTGAGAACCATGATTTTATTAAATATTGCATGCGGCTTTTGAATGATACGGAGAAAACGATTATAGAGCAGCGTTATGTGGGAAACAAGACCCAAAAAGAGGTTGCGGATTCACTGAATGTATCACAAATGCAAATATCGCGCATGGAGCGCAAGATACTGGCAAAGCTGGCAAAAGTATACAGGAAATAACGCGGCGTTTGTATTGACTGGGGGAGAACCGTGATACTGAAAAAGACACAGATTAATTATAAAAAAATGAATAACACTGTGGATACCCTGGTGGCAGCCGTTCGTGAGCGTATTCCTTTGGATGAAGAAAAAGAGTATCGGATACGGCTGGTATGTAAAGAACTCCTGACAAATATTTTATCATATTCCGATGCGGAAGACATAATGTTGTCGGCGGCGCTGGAAAAGGGAAAACTTACAATCACAATCAAGGACGATGGCAGCGGATTTCAATATACGCATGTACTGGAACGTGATTGCAGGGACAACGGCGAAATGATGAAAGAAAGCGGCAGGGGTATTTTTTTGGTGCGGATGATGTCTGAGGATATTTCATTCAACGAAAAAGGTAATGCGGTAAAAGTGACGCTTGATTTAAATTAAATTGATTCAAATGCACATTACCTCTACCATATCTTGAAGTTTTATGATATAGTGATACTAGTTTTAGTAAATGATATGCGCTAAAGCACAAGATATGTTTTGGAGTAATGCATGTACGCAAGGCAAAGAAGACAACCGGTTATTAAAGCAAATCCTAAATTTTATGTTTTTATTGGCATCATTGCGGCCGCGGTGATTGCAATTGTTTATTTTGTGACAAATGTGAATACGGCAACGGTGGAGATGGGCGAAATCCGCTTTGAAGAGGATGTGGCCGTTGTTGTTGTGCGTGATGAACAGGTGATAACGGCGGAGAACTATGGTCGTGCCAATTATCTTGTGGCAGAGGGAGAACGTGTGGAAGCGGATACTCCTGTTGCGGACGTGTATAAGTGGGCCTATAACGACAAAGTGATGAACGAGCTGACGGAAAAGCAGAAAACGATAGAGCAGTATCAGGAGAACGAACGTCAGGATAATGACGACCAGCAGCTTGTGGAGATACAAAATTCGATTACAGCAAAAGCCGCTGAGATCAGGGGATTAATTAATAATAACTCTGGTGACCTGTTGGCTGCAGAGCGTGAATTGCAAGGATTGATGGATCAGAAGCGCGAATACCTGAAGGAAACGGTTGAGGTGGATGCAAAGCTGGAAGAATACTATGACGAAGAAGCCCAACTGCAAGAAAGGGTAGATGGATGGCGTGAGGTAAGAGTGGCGCCGCAGGCGGGCGTGGTAAGCTATTATTTTGACGGTGCGGAGCAGGTTTTAAATGCAAATAACCTGCAGCAGATTACGATAGCCGACGTGGATGCGATCTTGCAGGGAACAACGTCGCCGGAAGAAACGGTGGAGCAGACACAGGAGCCGTTATTTCGCTTGGTAAATAATTTCAAGTGGTACCTGATGGTGCGCAAAGACGAGCCAATGATAGAGTATGCAAACGAAACAGAGTATGAGGTTGGGTTTGCCAACTACCTTGACCGGCAGTATTCGGGCACTGTGGTTGGCCATATTGCCGAGGATACTGATTATATTTATGTGATTGAAATACTGGAAGATATAGGGGAGCTTTTGAACACGCGCCGGACGGATGCAAAGCTGGGAACAAAGTTTGAAGGGCTGAAAGTGCCGAGTGAAGCGCTGCGGGAGAGTGATGGCGTAACCGGTGTGGATGTCTTGGTGGATGGTAAAAAGACATTTGTGCCGGTGATAGTGAAGGTGGTTAGCGAGGGAAGCGCAATTGTGGAACCGCTGGATGTAACCAGTGGGCTTACTACAGGCAGTGAGGTGGCATTGTAAAGGATGGGTATAAAGGAAAACCTCAAAATTGTGCAAGAGCAAATTGCTGAGTATAGCGAAAAAGCAGGCGTGAATCCGGGAAGTGTGGAACTGGTTGCTGTATCTAAAACAATAGAAGCGCCTAAAATACAGCAGGCATATGACGCCGGGCAGAGGATGTTTGGCGAAAATAAAGTACAGGAATTTGTAGAAAAAAGTGAAAAATTTGAAAAAGATGTAAAATGGAATTTAATTGGGCGGTTGCAAACCAATAAAGTTAAGTATATAATGAATCATAATGTGTTTTTGGTGCATTCCCTGGACAGGATTGGTCTGGCAGAGGAGCTTCAAAAGCAGGGTGAAAAAACGAATAACATGACCGATGCTCTGATCCAGCTTAACATTGCGGAGGAGGAGACAAAATCCGGGTTGCTCACAGGTGAAGTGGATGGCTTTTTAGAGAAAGTTACGCAAATGGACAAAATCCGCCTGAAGGGGATTATGACCATTGGTCCGAATACGGATGATGAGATGGCAATCCGGCGTGTATTTGCCAAGACAAAGCAGATTTATGACAGATTGTGCGCGCAAATGCCTTCGTTTGAGTATTTATCGATGGGTATGTCCCACGATTTCGGGCTTGCCATATTGGAAGGTTCCAATATGGTGCGGGTGGGAACCGCGATTTTTGGACAAAGAGATTATACCAACATCCCATAACATGACAGTGGATATCAGATAGAAATGTTTGCTTAGGAGGCTGATTTATGGCTGGAATTGGAAAAAAATTACTCACTTTTATTGGTTTGGAAGAGACAGATCCAAATGAAGAGGAAGTATATTATGAGGATCAGGAGGAAGCAGAGAGCGATATGATGAGTTTTCCGGAAGATGAATTTGTTCCTGTGGAAGAAAAGCAGACCTTCAATAAGAAAAAGGGGAATACGGGAAAAGTGGTTGGAATTCCAGATGCAAGTAAAGTAAGAGTGTTAATTTACAAGCCAGTCTCTTATGAGGACACCCAAAGTATCATTGACCATTTGAAAGAGAAAAAACCTATCATCATGAATTTGGACGAACTGGAAGTGGATGTAGCACAAAGAATCCTTGATTTTGTAAGTGGCGCGGTATATGCTCTTTCTGGAAATATCCGCAAGGCGGCAAGGAATATTTTTGTAGTGGCGCCTTATAATGTCGATGTTTCTACTAATTCCGGAGACGGCGCGTTGCCTGAGGAGTTTATGGATTATAATTATTTCGAAAGAGAATGAGGATATAGCTTATGAACATTTCACCTAAAGATATATTAGAAAAAGATTTTTCCAAGAAATTTAATGGTTATGACCCGGAGCAGGTTGACGAGTTTTTGGATGAAATCATCAAACAGTTTGAATCTTTGCTGGAAGAAAATGAAGATATCATAGCAAAAAACGAGTCGTTGAAAAATGAGGTGGCGCGGCTACGGCAAAAAGCGGATAAGCTGGAGGATGTGGAAGAAAAGATGATGGCAACAGTAATTTCCGCGCAGCGCAATGCCACGATGTATCTGGAAAAGGCGGAAGCGCAAGCGCAGAGGATTACGGAAATTGCCAATCAAAATGCGAAAACAGTGATCGAAAGCACACAGCTTCGCATGGAGACAGCAAAGCAGGATATAAAGAAATACGAGAAAATCATAACCGATTATAAAAAACGGTTTAGGCTATTTCTGGAGGAGCAAGCTGCTTTTGTGGATACGCATTTGGTGGAAGGGGAAGTGCTTACTACAAGCGCTGCGGAAATATCAAAGTCTATCAACAACCTGACACAGCAGGTGAAGGAGATTGACCAGAGCGCACAGGACTCAAACACGCAGCTCAATGATATTCTGAAGAAATCCAAGGAAGAAACGGATTATGATTTTCGGCAGAGCACTGCAAATTTGCAGGAGATTGTAAACGAAATTATTGATGATTAAATAGCAACGAACAGAGGGAACGGAAAACCGTTCCTTTTTTTGTATGTATCCTTATAAAAAGGGGATTGGGAGATGAGGATGCCACCGGTAATTGAAAACTCGATGCTGGCGCCGTGTGGAGTAGATTGCATGGTGTGTTACAGGCATGTGAGGCAGCAAAAAGTATGTCCGGGCTGCAGAAACGAGAATGAAAACAAGACAAAGAGTTGTTTGGCTTGCGAAATAAAGGACTGTGAGCAGGCGGGGGAGATTGGTTTTTGTTTTTTATGTGCGCAATTTCCCTGCACGCGTATAAAAAAGCTGGACAAAAGCTACAAGATGCGGTATGGGGTCAGCTTGATGGAAAATAGCTGGCTGGCAAAGGATGCAGGGGTGGAGGTTTTGATGGAGCAGGAGCAAAAGAGGAGGGCCTGCACCGTATGCGGTGGCGTGGTTTCCCTGAATACGGGAATCTGCAGTGAGTGCGGTCAAGAGAAGCAACGGCCCTAAGCCGCGGCTAGCTCCTGTTCTTTTGCTAGCTTGGTGAGCCGTTTCATCTCCGGTATGATAAAGAAAATGGATAGTATCACTGCCGAAAGATCCGCCACAAAGTTTGAATAAAGGACGCCCGTGAGGCCAAATAAAGCGCCAAAGATAAAGATGAGCGGGATTAGGAAAATAATTTGGCGTGTCATAGACAAGAACGTCGCCTTGACGGGCCGGCCCGTCGCTTGGAAATAGTTTGACGAGATGATCTGGAATCCAGCCACAAACATAGCACCTTGGTAGGAGCGGAAGCAGAGCGCGCCAAACTCTACAAATTCGGGGGCGTTATCCCCAAAGCTGCGTATAATCCCTTCCGGGAAGAAAATAAACACCAACCATACGGCGATGGCGACAATGGTGGCGGATGTGGCTGCCAGTTGATAGGTTTTCTTTACGCGGGAAAAGTGCTTGGCGCCGTAGTTGTAGCCGAGGATGGGTTGTGCGCCAATGGAAATACCCACCAGTATGGAAACCATGATGCCGCCGACTTTTGTTACAATGCCCATAGCAGAGAGGGGAATATCACTGCCGTAAACGGAAAGTGCCCCGTAGTGCCGCAATGAATTGTTCAAAACGATGTTGACAATAGAAACGGAAATCTGAGTGACAAAGCTGGAGAGTCCTAGCGCGGTGGTCGTTTTAAGCAGGTCAAAGCGCGGTTTTAACATACGCCGCTCAAAATGTACGTTTTTGGTACGCTTCATTGCGAAATACATGATTGCCACAACGAAGGATACAATTTGTGAAATCAGTGTTGCAAGAGCCGCGCCGGTTACGCCCCATTTGAAGACAAAAATAAAAATAGGATCGAGTATGGTATTTAGGATAGCGCCAATCAGCATACAGGACATGGAATACTTGGGGCTGCCATCCGCCCGGATGACATTGGAAAGCCCGGTGGTGAGGATTACAAAGGGCTGGCCGATCAATATGATTGAAACGTATTGCCGCGAGTAATCCATAATATTCTCTGTGGCACCCATTATGTTTAAAAGAGGATCTAAAAAAATCAGGCCAAACACCATATACAGCGTGCCAATGATGATGAGCGAGGTTGTCATGCTGCCCAGGCTTGCGTTAGCGTCCTTTGTATCATTTTCGCCCAGCTTCAGGCTAATAAAAGCCGCACAACCATTGCCAAAGAGAAGTGCAATGGCGAGGCCAATTGTAATAACGGGAAAGGCAACCGTGGTTGCGGCGTTGCCAAGGTAACCGACACCATGTCCGATAAAGATCTGGTCGACAATGTTATATAATGCATTTACCACCATTGCAATGATGCTGGGAACAGCATAAGATAGTATTAGCTTACCGACCGGTTTGGTGGCGAGCGGATTTTGGTCAGGGTTCATGTTTGCCCGGTCCTTTCTGTGGGTGATGAAAAAATGAATGAGTGCATTGTAGCTGTTAAATTCTAACCTTTTTTGTATCCCGTGTCAATGTGGCGGATGGATGCAAACATTGAAAACATGTGGAAAGCATGGTAAACTGATTTTTGATACAAGACAAGAGATTTTTGAAAGGATGCTTTTTATGCGGGTTTTGATTTTAAGCATGACTGTGGGGCAAGGCCATAATGCAGCTAGCCAGGCACTGAAAAAGTATTTGGATAAAAATGGGCATGAGTGCGAAATTTTGGACACTTACAAGTTTTTAAACCGTGCGATTGGCGTTGCTTTTGATAAAGGATACACATTGATGGGGCGGATCTGGCCTACGTTGAACGAGAATATTTATTCCACGGCGGAACGCTATAACGGCAGGGCGGATATGAAAATGTATTTCCCATGGCTGTTCGCTGATATCAATAAAACAAAAATGCAAAAATACATCAATGAAAAGCAGCCCGATGTTATCGTGTGTACAATTGTGATGACAGGAATGCTGATTTCGCTTTTAAAGGATGCGGGATCGTTTGATGACAGGATAAAAACAATTGGAGTTGTTACGGATTACTCGTTGCACCCATTCTGGGAATATACGGATATGGATTACTTTGTGTGCCCTAATGAGCTAATGGTGCCGTCCATTGTAAAGCGCGGAATTGTCGAGGAAAAGATATTGCCCATTGGCATTCCTGTTGATGAAAAATTTTCCCGTGCGCTTTCCAAGGAAGCCGCTTGTGAAAAGCTGGGTCTTGCCAAGGACAAGTTTACGGTGTTGCTTTCTTCCGGCGGAATGGGATTTGCGGGCATGACAGAGGTGTTGGGGGATATTGACCAGGTGGAGGATATCCAGATCATTGCCGTGTGTGGTACAAACGCGCGCTTGTATGAACAGGTGAACGCCACAAAATATAAAAACAAGGTGTGTGCGCTCCGCTTTGTGGAAAACATGGACGAATATATGGATACGTGTGATGTGTTTATTACAAAGCCGGGTGGCCTGTCTACCTCGGAGGCAATCGCAAAGAAAAAACCTTTGCTTTTGGCAAAGCCTATGCCCGGTGTGGAATATGTGAACCAGACATTCCTGATCAACAATTCGCTTGCGGTACATGCCAACAAATACCAGCCGGCAAGCGAGGTGATATTACAAATGAAGCGAAATGGCTGTAAAACAGAAGAAATGCGCAAAGCACAGGAAACATGGGGAAAGCCGGAAAGCGCAAAGACGTTGGGCGATTTTATGGAACGGTTAGTGGTACAATAATATCCTGAAGGAGAGTAATAAAATGCAGAGATGTATGAAGCTGAAGGACAAAGTGGTGGTGATTACAGGCGCAGCTCAGGGGCTGGGGCAGGCGTTGGCGCAAAGGTGTAGCGAGGAAGGTGCCAAGGTGGTGGTGGCTGACCTGAACCTGGAAGGCGCGCAGGAGACAGCAGCTCTTTTGAAGGATGCCATTGCGGTGAAGGTTGACGTTACAAAATATGCGGACTGTGAGGCTGTGGCACAGGCGGCGATAGAGAAATATGGCAGGATTGACGTGCTTGTGAGTAATGCGGCAATTGTGATGTCTGGTGGTATAGAAGAGTTTGACCCGGAAAAATGGAAGTTTGTGGTGGATGTGAACCTTTGCGGCTGCTTCAATTCTATAAAGGCAGTTATTCCACAGTTCCGCAAGCAGGGCGGCGGTGCGGTTGTGCAAATCAACAGCAAGTCCGGCAAAAAAGGCTCGGCAAAGAATTCTGCGTATGCGGCGTCAAAGTTTGGCGGAATAGGCTTGGTGGAAAGTCTTGCGCTGGAGCTTGCGGCGGAGAATATTCGCGTGAACGCCATTTGCCCAGGTAATATGTTGGATAGCCCGCTGTGGGTAAACAGCCTCTTTAAGCAGTATGCAAAGAACCAAGGAATCACGGAAGAAGAGGTGCGCCAGAAGTATATCGACCAAGTGCCCATGAAGCGTGGGTGTACCTATGAAGATGTTGCAAACGCGATGGTGTTCCTGGCATGTGACGATTCGTCGTATATGACGGGGCAGGGCATCAATGTGACGGGCGGACAGCAGATGCAGCCCTGAATGTGGAAGAAAAAGGAAAGCACGCCTTAAGTGGTGTGCTTTTTTGCAATATGCGCGGGTATAAACCAATTTGTGGCAGAAGGAAAGAAGAATGGTTATTATAGGGGAAAAATTGAACAGCTCGAGCCCTGATGTGAAAGTGATGCTGGATAAGAGGGATGCAAAGACAGCGCAGTCGCTTATCCAAAAGCAGGTTCATGCGGGTGCGCGATTTATAGATATTAATACATCTATGGCGCAAGATCCTTATGGCGCATTGATTTGGGCGGTAAAGCTGGCAATGCAAGCGGGGGATTGCGGCATTTGTGTGGATGTGTCTGATGCGGATATGCTTGTGAAGCTTTATAGTGAAGTGGCATTGCCTGATTCAATCAT
This sequence comes from Christensenellaceae bacterium OttesenSCG-928-K19, assembly GCA_030266015.1. GTDB lineage: Bacteria > Bacillota > Clostridia > Christensenellales > Christensenellaceae > UBA5399. The sequence continues at coordinate 15,454 of JAJDHD010000026.1, forward strand.
CAATTCCATAACACTTGAGGAAGAGAAGCTGGAAAAGCTGTTGCCTGTTGCAAAAAAATATGGGGCGGGTGTGATTGCTATGCCGATTCACAAAGGTGGCATACCAAAAAGTGCGGAAGAGCGGGTAGCGAACGCAAGCGAGCTTGTGGAAATTTTGGTGAAAAGCGGAATACAAAAGGAAAATATATTTGTGGATATTGTGGTGGAGGCGGCTCAGGCAAACCACCGGGGGCCATTTGAAGCATTGATTGCCGCAAGGGAACTGCACGAGCGTTACCCGAACGTGAAGCTGGTAGCGGGGATATCAAATGTTTCCTTTGGGCTGCCGCAAAGGCCGGCGTTAAACCGCGCATACCTTACCTGCGCAATGTCGGCGGGACTGGACGCGGCGATCCTTGATCCGCTGGATGAAGAGCTGATGATGCAGCTTGCGGCAACGGAACTGCTATTGGGCAGGGATGAAGATAGCATGGCATACATTGCTACCTGCCGGGCGATAAAGCCGGTTTAAACGCAAGGAAATTGTTATCTGGTAAGGGATAAGAATGCTGTGGTTTTTCAACTGCGGTATTGTTTTTCTTGACCGCTTGGGTGGCTTGGACTTATACTGTATTGGTATTAAAACTGGAAAAGAAAGAAGTAAAAAGAATTTGATTAGGGAAGATTTAAGGAATGTTGCCATCATCGCGCACGTAGATCATGGCAAGACAACGTTGGTGGATGAGATGCTCAAACAGGGCAGCACATTCAGGGAGAACCAGGCAATGGCCGAGCGCGCCATGGATTCGGGCGATTTAGAACGGGAGCGTGGCATTACGATTCTGGCCAAGAACACGTCAACACAATATGGCGGCGTAAAGATAAACATTGTAGACACACCAGGGCATGCCGACTTTGGCGGCGAGGTGGAGCGCGTACTGAAAATGGTGAACGGTGTGCTGCTGCTTGTGGATGCGTTTGAGGGGCCGATGCCGCAGACGCGGTTTGTGCTGCAAAAAGCGCTGGAGCTTAACCACCGGGTCATTATTGTGGTGAACAAGGTAGACCGCCCGGACGCGAGATTGAGTGATGTGGGTGATGAGGTGTTGGAGCTGTTGCTGGAGCTGGATGCAACGTCCGAGCAGCTTGACAGCCCCATTGTTTATTGTTCAGGGCGCGATGGAACAGCATCGCTGGATCCAAATACGCCGGGTGAGGATTTAAAGCCGTTGTTTGATACTATTTTAAGCTATATCCCCGCACCAAAGGGGGACGAGAGCGGGCCGTTCCAGATGCTGGTGTCCTCTATCGATTACAGTGATTATGTTGGTAGGATCGCAGTGGGGCGTATAGAGCGGGGAGAGATTAAAACCGGGCAGGAGGTGTCTCTTTGCGATTATCACAGGGAGGAATTCTCTGCGAATGGCAAGGTGACGGCAATTTACCAATATGATGGCTTGAAGCGTGCAGCGGTGGAAGAAGCGAGGGTAGGCGATATTGTGGCATTCTCTGGCCTTGATATGGTGAATATTGGCAACACTGTGTGTGCGCCGTACGAATACGATCCCATTCCGTTTGTGAAGATATCCGAGCCTACGGTGGAAATGACGTTTTCTGTAAACAACAGCCCGTTTGCGGGCCGGGAGGGCAAATATGTCACCTCCCGCCATTTGCGTGACAGGTTGATGGGCGAACTGCGAAAGGATGTTTCGCTTGCCGTGCATGAAACAGACAGCCCGGAGTCCTTTCGTGTGCTGGGCAGGGGCGAGATGCATCTTTCTATATTGATCGAGACTATGCGCCGGGAGGGATATGAATTCCAGGTGGGCGCGCCCAAGGTGCTTTATAAGACGATAGACGGGCAGATGTGCGAACCCATAGAACGGCTGCTTGTGGATGTGCCCGCGGAAAGCGTGGGTGCGGTGATCGAAAAGCTGGGCAAGCGCAAGTCGGAGATGGTACACATGAGTCCGCAGGGCGAACGTATGCGGGTGGAGTTCTTAATTCCGGCACGCGGTTTGTTTGGATACCGTAGCGAGTTTTTGACAGACACGCGCGGCGAGGGGATTTTAAACACTCTGTTTGACAGCTATGCCCCCTATAAAGGGGATATCGAAAAGCGCAGTTATGGGTCTCTTATAGCGCATGAGACAGGCGAGGCCGTTACCTATGGGTTATATAACGCGCAGGAGCGTGGGATTTTGTTTATCGGCGCGGGCACGCCGGTGTATATGGGTATGGTGGTAGGGTATTCGCCAAAGGCGGAAGACCTGGTGGTAAATGTATGCAAAAAGAAGCATGTGACGAATATACGTGCGTCCGGCAGTGACGACGCATTGCGCCTAACCACGCCAAAGCAGATGAGCTTGGAGGAAATGCTGGAGTTTTTGGGCGACGATGAGCTGTTGGAAGTGACGCCGGATAACCTGCGTATACGAAAAAACGTGCTCGACCATCAACTCCGGGCAAAGGCAAACAAAAAAAATACACAGTGAGGTAAGCTATGGGCAAACGTATTTTGTGCTATGGGGATTCCAACACATGGGGATTTGTTCCTTCTCGTGGTTTCGAAGGTAAGCCGTATGCAGAGCGGTATCCGTCCGATGTGCGTTGGCCGGGTGCGCTGCAACGTTTGCTTGGCGGCGGATACACTGTGATAGAAGAAGGGCTGAACGGGCGTACAACCGTGTGGGATGACCCGGTAAAGCCATACAGGAACGGCTTGCGGTATTTTGAAGCGTGTGTGGAATCACATGCGCCGCTGGATCTTATCGTGATTATGCTGGGCACGAACGACCTGAAGACGCACATCAATGGCAGCGCGTATGTGAGCGCGGAGGGCGTGGGCAAGCTGGCGCAACGGGCGTTGCAAAGCCAGTGCGGCAGGGAAGGTGCGGCACCGCAACTTTTACTGGTGTCTCCAATATTGATAACAGAAGAGGTGGAACAGGCTCCTTTCGGGGGCGAATTCCGCGAGGTATCCGAGGCTTGCAGGCAATCTGGGCTGCTGGCAGGGTGTTTGCAGGCAAAAGCGGCGGGGCTGGGTTGTGCGTTTTTAGATGCAGCCCGGTATGCGCAAGCCGCGGCGGATGGAGTACATTTGGACGAGAAGGGGCATGCGGCACTGGCACAGGCAGTCAAACAGAAAGTAGAAGAACTGGTGTAAAATCCACTATGGCAAAAAGCAACAAAATGTTCAAGGCGACCATGCTGGTTACGCTGGTCATTATCTTAAGTAAAATCGCAGGGTTTGTGCGCGATGCTTTTTTGGCGGCGCAGTTTGGGCAGTCATTGGAAAAAAGCGCCTACCTGATTGCATACGACCTTGTCAATTTGTTTGCAATATTCTTCAGCATGGGGATTGCATCCACGTTCATTCCCATTTATTCAAAAACCCGCATTGAAGGTGGGGAGCAAAAGGCGGCAAGGTATGCGAGCAGCGTGCTGAACCTTTATATTTTGGCGGCAATCCTTGTGAGTGCACTGGGGTATCTTTTTGCCCCGCAGCTGGTGGGGCTCATTTATACAGGCGGTGATGAACAAGGCTTTGCCATGATCACGGATATGACGCGTATCATGATGCCGTCGCTTATCTTTTGGGCAATCACCGGCGTGCTGGCAAACCTGCTTAACGCGCGCAAGCACTTTGTGCCCGAGCAGCTTATTGGGTTTGCGCTCAGCTTTTGTATTATCCTTGCGTGTGTGCTGTACGGTAATATTAAAGCAGTGGCGGTGGCCACGTCCATATCGGCGGTGTTACAGGTGGTTATTTTGTTGCCGTTTTTGCGTGGGCGTTTTCGTTACCGTTTTAAACTTGATTTGAAAAGCCCGGTGCTACGGCGTACCTTTTTGCTGGCATTGCCTGCGCTTGTCAGCGTGGCGTTTGACGAGTTGAATGTGATGGTGGACAACCGCTTTGCCACAGGCATTGATGTGCAGGCGGTTTCGGCAATCAAGGAAAGCTACCGACTGGTGCAAGCAGTGCTGGGAATACTGGTGGTGCCCATTACCACGGTTATGTTTTCCGAGCTATCCGAATATGCGGCAAGAAAAGAAATGGGCCAGCTAAAGACGACGGTGAGAAAGGCCATAGAAATTGTAGCGCTTATCACGCTGCCGGTAATAGCGATCGCATTTGTTTTGCAAAGCGATGTAATTGCAATGTTTTATGAGCGGGGCAATTATCTGCCGGGAAACACGGCGTATACCGCGCCGGTGTTTGCGTTTTATATCGTAGGGATATTTGCGTTTGGCCTGCGAAACTTCCTGACGCGTGTATTTTATTCCATTCAAAAAACGCGCATCCCCATGGTTATCGGCATTGTGTCGGTGTGGGTGAATATTCTGCTTGATTTCTTGTTGAAGGATGTGTTGGGGGCGCGTGGCCTTACGCTGGCGACCTCCATCGCGGGGACGGTGGGTGCAGTTTCCATGATTGTGGTGCTGCGCAGGACGCTGGGGCATATGGATTTCCGCAAGTCGGCAGGGCAGCTCTTGAGGATGCTTGTTTGTATTGTGGGCTGCGCGTGCGTTACGCTGCTGCTTTATCATGTGCTTCCCATTTCCGGGGGTGGCTTTATTAATAACCTGCTGCGCGTTGTCATCTGTGGGGGCGTGGGGCTGGCGGTATACATTTTGTTGGCGTTTGCGCTAAAGGTGGAGGTTGCGGCAAAGCTGGTCGGCATACTGAAAGGCAGACTGAGGGGCAGAAGGAAAAAGGAGACGGCAAATGGCGGTAATATCGAGGATTGAGTTATACGAAAGGCCGGAGCAGTTTGTGATCAGTGTGCGAAAGACGATTGACTTTTTCAGCCAGTTTGAAGGGCTGGCCGGGCAGACGTTTGATGCGATTCTGCAGTATGCGGAAAAAAATGGCATTCTGTTTTCAGGTTGCCCCTTCACCTGTTATCATAATACAGACCTCGCGCAGCTTGATGTGGAAATCGGCTTTCCTGTGCCGGAGCGTGTGAAGGTGGAAGATAAACAGCTTGCTGGGCGCTTTATCCCTGCCCAGAAAATGGTTTGTGGCATTTCGCAGGGGCCGTATAGCGAGACAGACGCGCTAATGGCACAGATATTCGAATGGATTGCTGCCAATGGGCTGGAACCAAAGGGCGGCGTTTATCATTATTATTTAAACGACGATAGCAGGCCGGAGAGCGAGTTGCTGGTAGAGCTTGTGGTTCCGGTCAAATAGATCAGAAAAACGACAAGGAGGAGAGAAAATGTCTTTTAGCGTGTTTATCAATTTTAACGGAAATTGCCGTGAGGCGGTGACGTTTTATGCCGACGTGTTTGGTCAGCCATTGCCATATTTTTTGACCTATGGGGAAGGGGATGCTTCGTTTGATAAAAATGTACAGGTGTCCGAGAAATCGAAGGACAGGATAATGAATACCGGCATTATGATTGCCGGGACAATGGTTGGGTTTAGTGATATGCCTGAAAATTTTGACTTTGTGCGCGGCAACAGCATGATGCTCAGCATCACCTATGACGCAATGGATATTGCGGAAGAAGCGTTTACGCGCTTGAGCGAAAACGGGGATGTGCATGTTGAGTTTGATTTTGTGCCCGGACAGGGACATTACGGAATGCTGACAGACCAGTTTGGCCTGACATGGGCAATCAGGAGTATTTTAAGATAACCGAACCCCGGCTGTTTTGAATTGCTATGGCGGCCGGGTTTCGATTTTACATTTATTTTTTTGCAATCAAGTCATAGATGACAGGATAACATTCCTCGTATATGTTCACAGCGTATTTTGCGATATCAACATCGGAAACCTGGAAGCTGTTGCCCTGTTGAAAGCCCTCTATGCTGGCACGAACCGCCTCAAGTGTCAGGTCGTGAGCAATCTTTTCTGTAGAAAGTTCATTGTTAGCCATTAAAATATACCACCTTTCTCGTAAGAAGCTGCTTTATTTCTAAGTGCAGCGGGGGAGAGTTAAACAATCATTTTAATTCTCAGGAGGAAGAAGAGGGCAGGTAGGGAATCAAGCGCGTGGCGATGTCCTGCGCGGTAATTGTTTGCAGGTAAATTTTACCCGGGCCGGTCAGTCTTGTGAGGAAAAGCCCTTCACCGCCAAAGAATATATTTTTGAATCCCTTCACGGTCTCCACTTCATAGGTAATACTTTCTTCAAATGCCAAAAGGTTGCCTGTGTCCACAAGGATTTGCTCGCCGGGTGCAAGCACGCGTTCGATAACCCTACCGCTTGCTTCAAGAAAGCACATGCCTTCTCCAAAGACTTTTTGCAATATAAAGCCTTCGCCGCCAAACAAGCCTGCGGAAACACGCTTGGTAAAGGCGGTCTCCACCTGTACGCTGGGTTGTGCGCATAAAAAGCCGCTTTTTTGAACAATTAATGTTTCGCCGTGGAATTCATGCGGCAGGATAGTGCCGATAAAAGTTGAGGCAAATCCCATTTTTGCTTGGTCACGCTGCGCTGTGAATGTGACTAGGAAAAGTGAATTCCCGGAAAACATACGGGCAAGGCCTTTCATTAAGCCGCCCTTCATATCGGTAGACATGTGTATGTCACGCTCCATCCATGCCATTGCGCCCGATTGCGTATACAGTTGCTCGCCATTTGCAAGCGTAACTTCCAGGCAGGGAAACATCTCGCCATCAATGTTATATTCCATATTATTTTCCTTTCTGTGTGTAGGGTGCTATCAATTATTGTGAACTGTATGTAATTATCATTATATCCGCGAAACAAGGAAAGTACAATAAATTTTCCTGTGGAAATTTTATACTTGTAGAAACAAAAAAATAATGCTACTCTTTATACGAATCATTAACAAGATACCACAGGAGGCACTATGGAATTTCTAACCGAGGGGCTTATGGCCATTACCTGGCAGATGGTGGTTATGTACATTGTAGGCGCCCTTTTGATTTATTTGGCAATCAAGAAAAAATTGGAGCCGGCATTGCTCCTGCCCATGGGGTTTGGCGCCATATTGGTGAATATACCGCTTTCGGGTGCGGTTACGCAAACAATGGAAGGCATTGGCGAGGTTACCGGGCTGCTTGACTGGCTGTTTGAAGTTGGGATTGAGGCTTCTGAGGCAATGCCATTATTGCTTTTTATTGGCATTGGCGCAATGATAGATTTCGGACCGTTATTAAAGAATCCCAAACTGCTGTTCTTTGGGGCGGCGGCGCAATTTGGCATCTTCTTTACGATTATGGCGGCGTCCGGCTTGGGGTTTGACCTTAAAGACGCGGCATCCATTGGTATCATTGGCGCGGCGGACGGGCCGACCTCCATATTGGTGTCACAAGTATTAGATAGTAATTATGTGGGGCCGATTGCCATAGCGGCCTATTCGTATATGGCGTTGGTGCCTATTATACAGCCCTTTGCCATAAAGCTGGTGACAACTAAAAAGGAACGAGCGATCAAGATGGAATACGAAGGCAAGGATATTCCACAGGTCACAAAAATATTGTTTCCAATTGTGGTAACGATGGTGGCAGGGCTGGTGGCGCCGGCATCTATAGCGCTGGTTGGTTGCCTTATGTTTGGCAATTTAATCCGCGAATGCGGCGTGCTGGATTCGCTGTCCGAAACGGCGCAAAAAGTTTTGGTGAACCTGGTCACCCTTTTATTGGGAATCACCATTGCGTCCACAATGAAGGCGGATAGCTTTGTCGCGCCGCAGACCATTGCGATTATGGCGTTGGGGCTAGTGGCGTTTGTGTTTGACACAATCGCGGGTGTGGGGCTTGCGAAGCTGATGAATATTTTCAGCAGGAAGAAAATCAACCCAATGATTGGCGCGGCGGGGATCTCGGCGTTCCCCATGTCGGCAAGGGTCGTACAGAAAATGGGGCTGGAAGCAAACAATCAAAACCACCTGCTGATGTTTGCGGTTGGCGCAAATGTTTCCGGTCAGATTGCGTCAGTAATTGCGGGTGGCGTTATTCTTGGTCTGGTGCCGGGAATGATCGCATAGGAGGAAATCAAGATGAATACAGTTTTTTTGCAGTCGCTTGAATTGATGTGGAAGGGCATGGTTTCCATATTTGTGGTAATCGCCGTCATTTTTATAGTGACGCTTATTATGACACGGGTAAAACGGAAAAAGAAAGAAGAGCCTTCAGATGCGGCACCGGGCACGGAAGGGAATGATTCAAATGTACAGGGAAATTCTGGAACATAACCAAATTGCGAAATACGGTACGGCGCAGCTTCCGGAAGGGCTGCGCCCTTTTGCAGGGCTCGAATATGCAGTCAGTTTTATGGTCCCATTGCCAACACCGGTGGTAAAAAGTATCGAAAACGGTCCTACACCACTTTATTTTCATCATTATCGTACAATAAACGCATATCTGGACAGGGTGGCGATGGAAATTGTCCTCGCAATGCGTAATACAGGTTATGACGCGGTTTATATACCGGCGTCTCAAAGCCTGCCGGGAAATGGCCTTTACGGGCAGCTTTCCCACAAGGCGGTCGCATGTCTTGCCGGGCTGGGGAGTATGGGCATGAATGCGCTTTTTTTTTCAAAGGATTTTGGACCGGCTGTGCGTCTTTCTACAGTGGTGACAAACATGGAGTTGCCGCAAGGGGAGTCGTGTATGGATGGTTGTACACAGTGTGGCGCGTGCGTTAAAAACTGTCCCTCTGGCGCGCTTTTTGGCGTTCCTTACCGGCAGGGTATCCGCCGGGAGGAAATGATGGATGCGGAAAAATGCAGCGTCTTTATGAAAAAAGACAGCAGGGATGTAGGGCGCGGCGCTGTATGTGGACGCTGCGTGGCGGTGTGTCCACTTTGCTATAAATGATAATTATTACGTTTATGAACAAGATATTGCGGTTTAAAATAGATTTCTATTTACTTTTTTAACAGTTTGTTGTATAATCCAGTGTATATGCAAAGGGACGTTGAAGGTCAACGTAAGGAGAGCATTCTATGAAAAAAATTTTATCTGGGATAGGGCGGGGTTTTATGCAGGTCGGCCAAACTATAAAAGATAAATTTACTAGCGGAATTTCATTCCTCGCATTTAAAATCACACGAAAAACAAAAGCAGACGGACATCCTTATATTCGTAATTCTTATGGACAAAGGAATGGACGCCCTGTAGCCGGAAGACCGATCACGGAAAAAACGCCTGTGATGGGTGCTTCGGGCGCTACGCCGGTGCGCGCTGCATCTGTTTCCCGGCGGCAGGCAAGCATGTCTGGCCACAGATCAGGGCGGAGCGGGCACTCCTTTTTCAGTTTGTTTGCAAAGTTGGCAAATAAAAAAAGATTTGCTACGGTGATGTGCATGGCAGTCGCGGCAGTGCTTGTGCCTGTGATAGCTGTGGCTGCGGTAGGCAGTGCGGATGTGCCAGATGTAGAGATAGAAGAAACACCGCCACCACAGGCTGTTGTTAATTTTGTGGATGCGGTACAGCCGGAAGAAGAAGTGCCGGTAAAAAATGCTGTTGTTTTGGCAGAGCCGGAACCGGAAGTGGTGGAAGAAGCAGAGCCGGAGCCTCAATATTTGGAGTTAACACCGGAAACGGTGAATGATGATGTAGTGAAATTGCAGGCACGCCTGATGGAGCTTCATTATATGGATAATGACGAGCCGACAGAGTATTATGGCCCGATGACACAGCAGGCGGTTAGTTATTTCCAGCGCAAGCATAATCTTGCGGTAGACGGGTCGGCCGGGCCACAGACGCAGGAGCTGCTCTTTTCGGATGAAGCGCAGACATATTCGGTTGCGATTGGTGCCGAGGGCGCTGATGTGGGGAATATCCAATACAGGCTACAAGAACTAGGGTATGAAGTAGCAGTAACAGGATATTTTGGCGAAGATACAGAAAATAAAGTGAAATATTTCCAACGCATGAATGGTCTTGACGACGATGGCAGTGTTGGTCAATATACAAAAGACTTACTATTCTCAGAAGATGCGCAACCGTCTGAAGAATACACAAAGGCGCAGCAAAAATCCTCTGGGAGTTCTTCCGGTGGAAGTGGTGGCGGCGGTAAAAGCTCCTCGGGTGGTTCCTCATCCGGCGGTGGTGGCGGTGGTACATCCACCTCGCATGTGGCAGATCCCGGAAATGTAGAAGCAATGATTGAGGTGGCGCTGTCCAGGCAGGGCTGCACGTATAAGACCGGCGGCAAAGGTCCGGATTCATTTGACTGCTCTGGGCTGGTGTATTATGCGCTTAAAGAATCGGGAAACAGCATTGGTTATATGACGTCCGGTGGTTGGGCAAGCTCTGGGTATGCAACAGTTTACAGTATAGGTGAGCTGCAGCGTGGCGATATCATCTGCTTCAAAGGCCATGTTGGGATATACCTTGGCGGTGGGTCTATGGTAGACGCGTCTTCCAGCAATGGATGTGTAGTTGTAAGGGACTGCACAGGCAGTTGGTCTCAAAAGAACTTTATTTGCGGCAAACGGCCGTTGTAAGCTGTTAGTAAATTTAAAAGCGGTGAGCACTATGTGTTCACCGCTTTTTTGCGCAATTTAGTTTAATCAAGATGGTTTTCTATAACTCACATAAGTCCATTTCAAAAAACGCGGAGACTTGCTTCTTCCAGTATTGCTCCACATAGTCGAGGTGAACAGGATCATTGTTATATCGGTCATAATCTTCTTCTGTCATGAAATCAAAGGAGAATCCATAATCGTAATTATTTTTTGGACTGACCTCATAGCATTGTATAAATTCTGCCGCATAAGGGATCGAGCCTAAAATCCTTGCGGAATCCTCAATAAATTTTTTTGCTTCGGGGCTGTCCTTGGGATGGATAAGGGTAAACGCTACCATGTGCCTGACTTTTGCTTTCATATTCATGCCTCCAATAGCGCGTCGATCATGCCGGCCGCGCCTTTCGTTAATTCTTTAAGCTGTGCCTCCGCAGTATCCTTGTCGCTGGAGGAAACAGAAAGGTACGTTTTAAGCTTTGGTTCGGTGCCGGATGGGCGCACAATGAACCTGCCACCATCCAGTTCAAAACAGAGGACATCCATGCTGTCCATGAGGATGGGCTCTGTTTTGCCTGTTTTACAGTCGGTAAAAGTCTGCTTTTCATAATCGCGAATTCCAGTGACCTCAAAACCGCCAATACTTGCGGGCGGGTCGTTGCGCAGGGCGTTTACGGCGTTTAGTATTTTGCTGATCCCGGCTTGTCCATACAGCGTTTTGGAAACAACCACCTCGCGGAACCAGCCATATGTTTGATACAGCTCGTTTAATGCATCGAATAACGTTTTGTTGTGGTCGGCGTAGTAGCAAGCCATTTCTGTGACCATCATGGCAGCCTGCACAGCGTCCTTGTCACGGACAAAGGTGCCGAGCAGGTAGCCGTAGCTCTCTTCAAAACCAAAAAGGAATGTGCCTTTTTTCTCTTCCTCCGATAGCTTGATTTGTTCTGCAATAAATTTGAAGCCGGTATATACATTACGTATCTCCACGCCATAATGGCTGGCAATAACATCCGCCATATCCGTGCTAACCAATGATTTGACGACAAATTCATCGCCGCTGAGTTGCGCCTGTTTTTGGGACAAGACGTAATGGAGGAGCAGGCAGCCAATCTGATTACCTGTCAACACTGTGAAATCGCCGGATGAATCGCGCACGGCTACGCCCAAGCGGTCGCAGTCCGGGTCGGTGGCAAGGATTAGGTCGGCGTTTGTTTTGTTGGCAAGCAATGTGGCGAGGTCATACGCTTCTCGGTTTTCCGGGTTGGGGGCGCTTACGGTGGGGAAATCGCCATCCGGCATTTCCTGTTCTGCAACAATATGGAGGTTTTGAATCCCCAGGTCGCGCAGCACATGGCGCACGGGGCCGAGACCGGTGCCGTGGAGAGGCGTATAAACAATGTTGATAGAATCCGCCTGGTTTTGAATAACATCTTTGTTAATAACCAGGGACTCTACCTTTGTATAATAGATAAAATCTTCTGCACGGCCGATATGGACAAACAGATCGGACGTAACCAGCATTTGCGTTTTAATAGAAAACGGGTCGTCTATTTTTTCGATGTATTCCGTGACTTTTGCGGAATCAGCTGTTGCCATTTGCCCACCGTCCTCGCCATATACCTTATATCCGTTGTATTCGGGCGGATTATGGCTGGCAGTGATAACAACACCGGCAAAGCAGTTTTGCTCCAGCACGGCAAAGGAAAGCTGGGGTACGCTGTGCGGCTTGTCATACATAAACACATGAATGCCGTTTGCTAATAGGACGCTGGCGGTTTCTTCCGCAAAAACGTCGCTCATATTACGGGTGTCGTATGCGATTGCGACGCCGCGGTGCGCCTGGTTTTGCTCGTTGATGAAATCGGCAAGCCCCTGTGTGGCGCGCCGAACAGTGAAAATATTCATGCGGTTTGTGCCAAGGCCGATGATGCCGCGCATACCTGCTGTGCCAAATTCCAGATCCCTGTAAAAGCTGTCAGAGCAGGCATCCTGATCTTTTTCCAGCCGGGTAATTTCATCCTCATATTCGGTGCCCTGCAAAGCGGTTTTCCATTTTTCGAAATTCTGTTTGTAGTCAGCCATTGGCCCTGTCCTCCTGATTAGTAACCCAGTTCTTCATTGATGAGAACAAGGTGGATGTTGGTTACCCGTGTAGGGTATTGTATGCGCACCACGATGCGGCAGATGCGTTGCGGGCTGTTGCAGTTCTCGCATTTTCCCTTTACAGCACAGGGCGTGGCCAGCCCCAGCCGTTGTGCGTTTTTGGGAACAGCTTCTTGCTTTATCCGTGCGATTGCCTTATGCGCGTTATCGGTGATTTTATTTATACCACATACGATAATTGTGTGCTTTGGCCCAAAAAACATAGGCGCTACACGGTTTCCGGTCGCATCGATATTGATAAAATCGCCTTCCTTGGTGATTGCATTAGAAGAGGTGACATAACAGTCGGCAAATGTGGCTTTTTGCATCATATCGGCCATGTCAGGATTCTCTTTTTGCCGTTCTAGCGCAGAGGCGTACAAAGTTTTGCCACTTTGTGCGATTGCATCAAAAATACCGGTATCCTTTAGCGTTTGGCTGCCACCAATCCCCACAGTGCCCGCGCCAGCAATCAATTCCATTACATAATCCCGGGCGGCGCCGGAATCCTCAAAAAAATTTGCATCGAACCCTTTTTCGTTAAAGGTATCGATTAATTCCTGATATTCGTTCATTGACATATCCTCTTTCCAGATAGACAGAAATGCAACGGAATTATTTTTATATATTAATTATACCATGATTTTACTGGTAAATAACAGAATTTAAGGATATTTTTGGCGGGGGTGATGAATTCTGTTGCATTTTTGCTTATGCTTGCGTAGAATAAACAAGGATAGCTTAGCTGGGACATACCAGATCCCGGCTTTGGAATAGAAAAGGACGGAACGGAATTGAGCAAAGATTATAAGGAAAGTATTAGGAATTTCTGTATCATAGCACATATAGACCATGGTAAGTCGACACTGGCAGACAGGTTGATTGAAAAGACGGGGACGGTTGCGCAGCGCGATATCAAGGAGCAGCTTTTGGATACAATGGATCTGGAGCGAGAGCGGGGCATTACCATAAAATCGCAGGCTGTTCGCATGGTTTATACAAAGGACGGGCAGGAATATGAGTTAAACCTGATCGATACGCCCGGACATGTCGATTTTACCTATGAGGTTTCTCGCTCGCTTGCGGCTTGTGAGGGAGCGGTGCTTGTGGTGGACGCAAGCCAGGGAATAGAGGCGCAGACGCTTGCAAACGTTTATCTCGCGATGGACAATGATCTTGAAGTTATTCCCGTCATCAACAAAATTGACCTGCCCAGTGCCCGCCCGGATGAAATTGTGGCGGAGATAGAAGACGTGCTGGGGATCGAAGCACATGACGCGCCGCGGATCAGTGCTAAAAACGGCGAAAATATTGAAGCGGTGTTGGACGCGATTGTAGACAAGCTGCCGCCGCCGGGCGGCGACGAACATGCGCCGTTGAAGTCGCTGGTGTTCGATTCCTTTTATGATAATTACAAAGGGGCTATCAGCTATGTGCGCGTGTTTGACGGCAGTGTAAAAGCGGGGGAGCAAATCAAGTTTATGGCGAGCGGCAAGACATTTGAGAGCACGGAGGTAGGTATTTTTACCCCCGAGTTTTTGCCGGTAAAGGAGCTAAAGGCAGGCGAAGTAGGGTATATTGCCGCAAGTATAAAAAATGTGGCGGATACGCGTGTGGGTGATACTATAACGGCGGCGCAGCGCCCCACGGCGGAGGCGTTGCCCGGATACAAAAAAATAACGCCTATGGTATATTGCGGCATTTATCCTGCCGATGGGGCAAAATATGACGACCTACGGGATGCGCTAGATAAGCTGCAGCTAAACGACGCGTCGCTTATTTTTGAACCTGAGGTTTCGGTTGCGCTTGGATTTGGGTTCCGCTGCGGCTTTTTGGGGCTGCTGCATATGGAGATTATACAGGAGCGCTTGGAGCGTGAGTTTGATCTTGACCTTGTTACGACAGCGCCCAGCGTGGCATATATGGTGCATCTGACAAGCGGGGAAGAGCTGGAGATAGAAAACCCCACAAATCTTCCAGATCCGTCGCTGATTGAATATATGGAAGAGCCTGTTGCCGAAGTGAGCGTGATGACACCGGATGAATACGTGGGCGCGGTGATGGAGCTTTGCCAGGAAAAGCGTGGCACGTTCAAAAATATGGAGTATATTGAGAAGACGCGAGTGCTTATTCATTACGAGATACCGTTGAATGAGATTATTTATGATTTCTTTGATTTGTTAAAATCCAAAACGCGCGGCTATGCGTCTATGGATTATGAAATAAAAGGTTATCAAAAGAGTGATCTTGTGAAACTTGATATTCTCTTAAATAGTGAGATTTGCGACGCACTTTCGCTGATTGTGCACCGGGACAGGGCATATGCACGCGGTCGCTCAATTGCGGAAAAGCTCAAGGAGGTTATTCCGCGTCAGATGTTTGAAATCCCCATACAGGCGGCGATTGGCGGTAAAATTATCGCACGCGAAACGGTGAAGGCTATGCGTAAGGATGTGCTTGCGAAATGCTATGGTGGCGATATCACGCGAAAGAAAAAGCTGCTGGAGAAGCAGAAAGAGGGGAAGAAGCGTATGCGCCAAGTGGGTAGCGTAGAGCTACCGTCCGAGGCGTTTATGAGTGTGCTAAAAACAAACCAATAAACGCAAAAGATAGTTATATTATATCAAAATCAAAAAACACAAACGGGATGTGCGCGATATCAGCGGCATCCTTTTGTTTTATTCGAATATTAAGATTGGAGTGTAGGCTACATCCGCTATAATAGACCTTGACAGCGCTGATCTAAATAACGAAGGAGTCAGGAAAATGGAGCAGTTTAAAGTAAAGCCTATTGGCAAGGTAAAAGTCGATGGGGATAAGAGCAGCATTGTGTTGAGCGAAGAGTATAGACCCGCGCTGGCTGGGCTGGATGGGTTTGGGTATATTCAGGTGCTCTGGTGGTTTGACGGCTGTGATAGTGAAGAGAGCCGCAGAGTATTGCGGGAAGAAAAGCCTTACAGGAATGGGCCGAATGCGATGGGAATATTTGCCACACGCTCACCCATGCGCCCAAATCCGCTGGGGCTTAGTAGTGCATGTGTGACAGGGATTGATTATGATTCAGGCGAGCTTACTTTGGTATACATCGATGCGCGCAATGGCACGCCTGTGCTTGACATTAAGCCATACACGCCCTCAATTGACCGCGTGGAGCAGCCGGTTGTGCCCGGATGGTGTGCACACTGGCCACAGAATGTGGAGCAATCCGGTGAATTTGACTGGGA